>DATKEE010000387.1:0-10402 GCA_035544555.1 Candidatus Methylomirabilota bacterium | reverse complement strand
ACCAGATGAGACCATTGCGCCTGATCCGCTCCATCGGAGGCGAGGCCGGCCGGCAGGAACGTGAAGATCGAGACGTTTGTGCTGGCCTGAACGTGGATGGAGACGACGCGGATGCCGTTGGGCAGGTTCCGCGAATCGATGGCCGGGTTCCCGGATGAAGCGCCAATGCAGCCGGCGACCACCAACACGCAACCGAGCCATCGGGTCCAAAAGCAAAGCGATTGTTTCATATCGGGCTAAAGAACGACTACCGCCGAGCCACAATGCGTCGAAAAGCCTGTGGGCTCTCTGTCAGTCTCCGCGCAACCCACCCGGTGTCGGGGACTGTTTGCACGGTTCGTGTGCCGGGGGTGTCACCTTACAAGTCCTCCTCCGAACCGGAAAGGTGACAAGAATTTTCTGTCAACCATTCACGCTGAAGGTCCGGGTGATTGTGCGTGACTTTTCAAGTGGGGATACCACGAAGGGCGAATTCATGCCCGGCCCAGAATCGTCATGACCAGGATACCCGCCAGATACAGGCCATAAAACCCCAGAAGAAACACCCCGCGTCGTCGCGTCACCCGCCCTCCCGCATACACCGCGTACACCACGATCGCCATGCACAGCAACAGCGAGGGAAAGTTGAACATCTGGGTCGTCCGGCTCAGGACCACGTCGTTCAAGCTCGCCGCCGATCCGATGATCAGTGTCAGGTTCGCCACGTTCGCCCCCAGGATGTTTCCCACCGCGAGATCAGAGACGTTCTTTCGCGACGAGGAAACTGCGGTCACGAGTTCCGGCAGCGACGTGCCCACCGCGACGAGGGTCAATCCAATGACAATGGAGGGAATTCCAAGGGCGGTGGCCACCGTCACCGCGCCATCGACAAGCAACTTGCTGCCCGCCACCACGAGGATCGCTCCGCCCGCGAATTGCACCGCCGTGCCTCGACCCGTCTCGAACCATCCACGACCGCGGAGATGTTCCTTTTCAACCTGCTCCGCCTCGACTGTCTCCAACGAACTCCCGCGCTGATGGTGCCTGCGGAAATCATACACGAAATAGACGACCCCCAGGCCGCAAAGCAAAAGCCCCTGCGACCGCGTCAATCCCAGGTCCAGGGTCATCAGCAGGAGCATGACCCCCGCCCCCAGCATGGCCATCAAGGGCACACGCAGCGCGTCCCGGTGCACTTCGACGTTTTTGAGAACGGCCATCAGTCCCAGAATCAGCCCGATGTTGCACACGCAGGACCCCACCGCGTTGCCCACCGCCAGACCCGATGCGCCGCGCAGTCCCGAAACAACCGCCACCACCAACTCCGGCGACGTGGTGGCCAGGCTGACCAGCGTGGACCCGATGACGATGCGCGGCACCTTCAGAAACTCCGCAATCCGCACACTGGCCGACACAAAGAGGTCGCCCCCCAGAATGATGAGGGCCAGTCCGGCGATCAGCAGGAAACAGGAAAGCAGCATGGCGCATTGAAAACACCAACCCACCCATCACTCATCACTTCCAATACCGATGCTCCAACCCGGGGAATAGATTGTCCTTCCCTTCCACCCGGGCGAGCCACGGTTCATCGATCCGCGTGGCGGTCAGTTGTTCATGCAGCGCGATGAACCGAAGCAGATGCTCCTTCACGCGCGTCCGCGCGTAATCGGGGCTTGTCCCCGTCCGCAGAATGAACGGCCAGTCGCTGGACTGGGCGAGCATCAATTCGCGTCCCGCCTGTTTCAACGCCCGTTCCACCAGGCCGCCGGCCGGCGGGTCCGGGTGGAGCCGCGCCAGACCCGTCATCCGCTCCTGCGCGATGCCCAGGTGCGGTTGAATCCACGCGTTGCTCTCGTTCAGCCAGACCCGCCAGTATCCTTCCTCGCCCCAGCTCGAGGGACTCGGACGCGCCACCTGCTGCGTCGGATGCCGGCGCAGATACTCGGAGGGGGTGATCAACTCGAACACCTTCTGATCGTAACAGGTCTTCCTCACAAACCAGTCGAGAAACTCCGGCCCCTCATACCACCAATGGCCGAACAGCTCGGCGTCATACGGCGCCACCAGAATGGGCGGACGATCCATGATGCCGGCCAGCCGCTCAATCTGCGCGATGCGCGCCTCCAGAAAATGGTTCGCGTGCCCGTCCACCGCCCGCAACGCCGCCTCCCGGTCATACGGCAGCTTCTCATCCGTCCCGCCCGTGATCCGATGATACTTGATCCCCGTGAATCCGCGCTGGTCCGGGCCCGGCACATACGGACGCACATAGTCGAAATCCAGATCGAACCCGATGTCCCGGTAGAAATCCCGATACCGCGCGTCGCCCGGATATCCCTCCTGCCGGCTCCAGATTTGGCGCGCCGATTCCAAATCGCGCCCGAACACCGCCAGTCCCGACGGCGTGAACACCGGCGCGAACACACGATAGCGCGGACGCGGTCGCGCATGCAGCAGGCCGTGCGTGTCGGTGATGAACCAGCGGATGTCCGCCCCCTGCAACACCGGTTCCACCTCCGGTGTGTAGGCGCACTCCGGCAGCCAGAAACCGCGCGGAGCCGACCCGAACGCCGACCGGTGGGCATCGCGCCCCGCGAGAATCTGCGCGCGCAACGAAGGCTCGTGCCCGGCCATCAGCGGGAGCAGGGCGTGGGTCGCCGCGGTGGTGATCAACTCGATCAACCCGGCCTCGTGAAAACGGCGGAAGGCGCCCGTCAGATCGCGCCCCTGTTCGCACCAGGTTTCGCGGAGTCCCACGAACCGCCGCAGATACATCGCCGCCAGCGGCTCCAATCCCGGTTCCCAGCGCGTCCGATGCCTTTCCTTTTCCGCCAGCTCAATCAACCGCTCGAGGTGCCGCTCGTATCGCGACTGCAACAACGGATCAACGAGCATCGCGGACAGCGTCGGGGAGATCGACAACGTCAGCCGCGCCGGCACTCCGTCCCGCGCCCAGCCCTCGAGCACCTGCAGCAGCGGCAGATAACTTTCCGTCATCGCCTCATACAGCCAGTTCTCCTCGAGAAACCGTTCGTGCTCCGGATGGCGGACGAACGGCAGGTGCGCGTGCAATACGATGGCCAGATAACCTTGCATGAAATCAATCTCCCTCGCGAACCCCGCCGGCGGGCCTCAGGCAAGGTGCTCCGGACCCGGCGGCCGCAGTGCCGGATCCTGCGGATGCGTCCCCACGGCCCCCGAATAGGACGTCGCCCGGCTGAATTCAAACTCCGCCTGCCGTCCGTCCTCCCCCGAGCGGGAAACCGCCACCACCGGCAACTCAAACCTGCCTTCCGGAAACGCGAAGCGGTAACTGAAGGTTCCATCGCGACGCAACAACACGCGCTTTCCACCAATGGTCACCCGCGCGTCCGGTTCGGTGGCGCCATAGAGAAGCACCTCGGCGTTCACATTGAACCAGAACCCCCGAGGCGCGGGCCGCTCGCCCCCCATGGGACTGGTCACAGCCTCCGGTCCGCCCGCCGCCGCCGCCCATGAAAACCACTCCGGACCGGCCTGCGGCGCGCCGGGGGCGCGACCCCTCAACTGCTGGGCCACCCATTGCGTCACTTCCAGCGATCCGATCCAGACTCGCCTCACCTCGTCGATCACCAGCACCTCCTCCAGAGCTTGTGTCTGCGCGGGTGTCCACTTCTCCACGACAAACGCCTCCGGCGTCGGGAGGTCCGGATGCCCTGAGGCTCGCAACTGCTCGATGGCTTCCGTCAGCGGAACGTTCTCCCTCACCGCCGCCTTCACCAGTTCGAACAGTTCCTCGAACGGAATCTCAATCGGAATGGTCGCGAACTCGACCTCATCTTCCGCCGCCAGTGTCTCCGGCGGTGTCAATGTCGAGGCCGAAATCGCCACCGACACCCATTGATCCACCGACGAGTAGTATCCCAATTCGCCGTGGTAACGCGCGTTCGCGTGGCTCACCTCGACGAACCAGTTTCGCGACTCCGGATGCGCGTGCACCTCGATGAATCCCGCGCCGGCTGACGCTTCCTCATAAATGCGCAACACCAGGTGCCCGTGGATCGACGAGGCGTTGCATTCCCGGATCTGTTCCCGGGTCATGTCCCAATGAGCATACAACCAGTGCGGATCCCGCGCGGCCAGCAGCAGACGCCCGGTGCCATAAGCCTCCGGCAACTCCATCCCCGCCTCCGGCCCCTCCGTCCTCGCCGGTGCTCCCGGTCCCAGCGCGTAACGCTGCCCCGGCCCGCTCGCGCCCGCGGACGACTTCGACTGCGGCGCGTCTCCTTCCAGCAACAAGGGCGGTATCGACGGAGTGACCGATGTCCGGCGCGGACGCTTCGGCTGGGACGGAACAGGGGACTTCGCCAGGCCGGCGGATTTCCTGGGCGCGGGGGCGGGCCTGCGGCGCGGGGCGGCTGCGGCTGACTTGGAACGGGAGCCTGCCACGGCTTTCCGGGCTGACGGGGCGGCGGATTTGCGGGCACTCTTCGCCTTCGCCGGGGTTGCTGGACGCGGTTTTTTCGCGGGAGACTTCCTGGGTTTCATACGGCGGCCGGGTGCGTGCGTGGAGGGCGGCGATTGCAGCCTCAAGTGCGGGGCAGCTTACGACCAGGAAAACGCGCCCGGCAATCGAAAATTCCCCGGCCACGCGTGTTCGCAAACCCTCGAACCCTCGACCAATTGGAGCGGGAACCAGGGACTGTCCGCTCGGCACATGCGCCAAAATCCAGGTTCGCTCGGGCGTCCTGCCCTTCATTGTGGGCCTCGACACCACCGACGGAATCTGTGGCGATAGAGGAGGCTGAACATAGCACAAGTTATTGGAGGATAATATAATTCAACAATAGCCGGGACTGACCCCTTTGCTGCGGCCGGGAAAAGGCTTGCGCTGGTGTCGGGGCGGGCGTAGCGGTTGGGCATGTCCACGAATCCCAATTCCTCCCGGCCGGAAGTGTCGTCCCGCACAACCCGGCGCCGATTCCTTTCCGCCACCGGCACGGCCTTGGGCGCGGCGTGGCTGGGCGCGCCGGCACTGTTGCGCGCGGGTGCCGCGAATGAACGGTTGAACGTGGCGTTGATCGGCGTCGGAGGCAGGGGCTCGGATAATCTCAAGGGCGTCGCGGGCGAGAATGTGGTGGCGCTTTGCGACGTGGACGAGCGGTCGTTGGGGCGGGCGGCAGCCGAGCATCCCAAGGCAAAACAGTTCCGCGATTTCCGGAAGTTGCTCGAGTCGCCGGGCATTGACGCGGTGGTCGTGACGACACCGGATCACACGCATGCCGTGGCGTCGATGATGGCGATGCGGGCGGGCCGGCACGTGTATTGTGAGAAACCGCTCACGCATTCGGTGTATGAGGCGAGACAGATGACGCTGGCGGCGCGCGAACATGGAATCGCGACACAGATGGGCAATGGGGGCCATTCGAGCAGGACGATCCGCGAATGCGTCGAGTGGGTGCGGTCGGGGGCGATCGGACCGGTGCGCGAAGTGCACGCGTGGAGCAATCGTCCGATCTGGCCGCAGGGGATGGGTCGTCCGGCGGACCGCCCGCGGGTGCCGGACTGGCTGGATTGGGACCTGTGGCTGGGACCGGCGCCGGAACGCCCCTATCACCCCGCGTATCATCCGTTCAAGTGGCGGGGCTTCTGGGATTTTGGAACCGGCGCGTTGGGTGACATGGGATGTCACATCATGGACGCCGCGTTCTGGGCGCTCGAGTTGGGGGCGCCGACGTCGGTCGAGTCGGAATCGAGCGGGGTGAATCGCGAGACGGCGCCGGAATGGTCGCGGGTGCGGTATGGGTTTCCGGCGCGCGGAGATCGTCCGGCGGTGCGGCTCACGTGGCATGATGGAGGGCGGAAACCGCAGGTGCCGGAGTTGCCCGAGGGACAGGAATTGTCGGACAACGGTTCCCTGTTCATCGGGGACGGCGGGAAGCTGCTCTACGAGCGGGGGCGGCCGAGGTTGCTGCCTGAATCGCTGATGCGGGACTTCACGCCGCCGCCGGAGACGCTGCCGCGTTCGATCGGCCATTACGCGGAATGGATTGCCGCCTGCAAAGGGGGGCCGAAGGCGGGGTCGAACTTTGATTACGCGGGGCCGCTGACGGAGATGGTGTTGCTGGGCAACTTGGCCTTGCGGTTCGGGAGAAAAATCGAGTGGGACGGGGCGGGGTTGCGGGTGACCAACGCGCCGGAGGCCGCGCGGTTGGTGCGACGGGAATATCGGAAGGGATGGAGTCTGACCGGCCATGTTTGAAACCGCCGAAGTGGGGCGCAGCCTGACGAAGGAGGAGTATGAGGCCGGGCTGCCCGGAATACGCGCGGGGCTCGTCCAGGCCCAACTCGCCCTGAAACAGAGCGTGTCGCCGGTGATCGTGGTGATCCATGGCGTGGACGGGGCGGGCAAGGGCCAGGTGGTGCATCGGTTGAACGAATGGCTCGATCCGCGCGGCGTCGAGACGCACGCGTTCTGGCAGTTGTCGGACGAGGATCTGGAGCGTCCCCTGTTTTTCCGGTTCTGGCGGGCGATGCCGTCGCGCGGACGGATCGGGTTGATGTTCGGCGCCTGGTATGCGGACGTGATGCGGGATCGCTTGAGCCGGCGGGTGAAGGGGGCGGCGTATGACAACGCGCTGCGGCGCATCGCTTTTTTCGAGCGGATGCTGGTCGAGGACGGCGCGGTGATCGTGAAGTTGTGGTTTCATTTGTCGCGCAAGGCGCAGCGCCAGCGGCTGAAGGATTTGAAGGATCGTCCGCTGACGCACTGGCGCGTGGTGCCGGAGGATTGGAAAAGCGGAAAGGTTTACCGGCGGTTCGTCGAGGCGGGCGAACTGGCGATCCGGCGGACCGATGCCGCGGGGGCGCCGTGGTTCCTGATCGAGAGCGAGGACGAGCGGTACCGGGATTTGACGGCGGCGAAGGTGTTGTTGCGGGCGATGCGGCAGGGGTTGGGCGGACCTCCGGTGAAGCGGAAGCGGGGCGTGGGCGCGGTGGTGCCGGAGCGGATTCACCGGGGCGCGATCACCCTGCTGGATCAAGTGGATCTGGAGAAGTCGCTGTCGGCGGACCGGTACGAGAAGGAACTGGAGAGATGGCAGGCGCGGTTGTGCCGGCTGGCGTGGAAGGCGCAGAAGAAGGGCCGCTCGACCGTCATGGTGTTTGAGGGTTGGGACGCCGCGGGGAAGGGGAGCGCGATCCGGCGGGTGACGGCGGCATTGGACGCGCGGTTGTACCGGGTGGTGCCGGTGATAGCGCCATCGGACGAGGAGAAGGCGCATCATTACCTGTGGCGTTTCTGGAGGCAATTGCCGCGCGCGGGCCGGATAACGATCTTTGACCGGTCATGGTACGGGCGGGTGCTGGTGGAGCGGGTCGAGGAATTCGCGACGGGCGGGGAATGGATGCGGTCGTATCGCGAGATCAACGATTTTGAGCAACAGCTCGCCGAGCACGGAATGGTCGTGGTGAAGTTCTGGCTGCACATTGACCGCGAGGAGCAATTGAAGCGATTTCGGAAGCGCGAAAAGGTGGCCTACAAGCGGCACAAGATCACGGACGAGGACTGGCGGAACCGCGAGCGATGGGAGGCCTACAAGGAGGCGGTCAACGACATGGTGTCGCGGACGAGCACCGGGCACGCGCCGTGGACGATCATTCCCGGCAACAACAAGAAATTCGCGCGGGTGGAGGTGTTGAAGACGGTGTGCGGGAGGCTGAAGGAGGTGTTGTGAGGAGCGCTTCGTGGTGTCGCCGCGATAAGTGGTTCGGGTTGAAGTATGTGCGAGTCTCGGTATCGATAAAGACAGGGCTTACAGCCCGTTTTTGCCGTAAGAAATCCGCTCTAACCCGAATTCCACTATTGGAGCCAGCGAGGAGAGTGGGGTGTTGGTTTTGCTGGGGTTTGACGCACGCAGGGCAAAGGCCTCCACGACATCGGCGGGTTCAGTTCGTCTTGGAGGGGACCTTATAAAGGGGTCCTAAACATTGACACAACTTGAACCGGACGGGCGGGTGATTGTGTCAATGTTTAGGACTGACCCCTTTTGGGGGCTGTTGTCTTTTGGGCGGGGTTCTGGCAGGGTGGGCGCAACCCAGCCAATTCACAATTCATGAAAGCACGTTCTTTTTTCATTTCGGGTTTGTCCGTGTTTTGTTGCGCCGGTTTGAGTGTGGCGGCCTCGCATGCGGCGGAGTTTGAGTCGCTGTTTCCGGAAGACGGGGTACCGAAAGGGTGGGTGGTGCGGCATTGGGCGGACGTCAGCCAGCCGGCGCCAGAGGGGGTGCGATGGGAGGTGCGGGACGGGGTGCTGCATGGGAGCGCAGCGCGGGGCACATGGTTGATGAGCACGAGGGAGTACGGGGATTTCGAGATGGAGTTCGAGTTCAAACTGGGCGAACTCGGCAACAGCGGCTGCGCCTTGCGCGCGCCCATGAAGGGGGATCCCGCATTCGACGGACTGGAATTGCAGATGGCCGATCTGCGCTACAATCCCGACGCCAAACCTTCCGAGTTGACGGGCGGGCTCTATCGCGCGGTGGCGCCGCGGGAACAAGTGTATCGCCCCACGGAATGGAACCGGTACCGCATCACGCTCAAGGGGGAGCGGGTCGAAGTGGTCCTGAACGACGTGAAGATTCTGGATCTCGATCTGACCACGCAAGAGGAGACGGTGAAGCGGCACGATGGTACGGACGCTCCGGCGTTAAAGGACCGTCCGCGCCGCGGGCACATCGGGTTTCAGGAACTGAGCCGGGGTGAGGATCGGGTGATGATTCGCAATGCGCGGATTCGGGAGCTGCCGTGAGCGGTGGGAGCGGGGCATTGCCGGGGCGCCGGCTGAGGGGCATCCTGCCGGGGAAGCGATGAAGCTGACCGCGGAAAAGAACGAGCTGATCGAGGAGGCGTTCCACGAATACTTTCATGGTCGGACCGGCGCGCCGATGGGGCATTGATTCCAATCGTGGAACGCGGGCTCGTTTCCACTGGCCTATCAAGCCATTCGCAAGGGGAAAGCGGATCCATTTGGCGGGCTGAGGGGATGAACCTGGAGTTTAAATATTTCAGGCCGGTGGTTGAACTTTACCGCAATCTTTACCGCGAACTGCTGGAAAACACTCCGGACGGCTTCCAGAAAAAACTCGCGGCATCGACACGACGCGGCTTGACAGATCCATCCCTGCGGGTCCTGGCTCCGCATCCCATTCGGCTTTGCTGACGCGCAGGTCCAGGCCATAGACCTTGAGCTTGGGGTGAGACACCATCGGCTTCGCTTCCCGACTCGGCGTGGGAGGTGACAGACGCGAGGATAGTTTGCGGTAAAGTTCGCGGTAAAGTCGGGCCGGCCAGATGTCCAGGCTCCAGTGTCGGAATGACCGGGCACTGCTTTGGCGGGAGCGGGATCGCTTTGGGGAATCAGACGCGGGTTTGGCCGTGCGGATCAGGCGCGGCGGAAGCGCATCCATTGATGATGAGCGCGGCCAGCGCGTGGCAGATCGCGCGCGCGCGAGGGTGGGGGATTCGGAGGAGAAGCGGCTTTCAGGATTTCCGTTGGAATTGTTCCGCGGCAACGTGGCAGGCATCGGCTACTGACGCGAGCCGGTCCAGGAAGGGTTCCCGTTGGGAGGGGGGAAGAACGGAGAGGACCTCACTCTGAAGCTGCAGGGCGATGTCACGAAGTTCGGCGAGTTTTTTCCGGCCCGGCGCGGGGACACGGATGCGATGGGCGCGGCGGTCGGTTTCGTGGGGGTGCCGTTCGATCCATCCGGCGGTTTCCATGCGTTCGAGCAGGGAGGCGATGGTGTTGGGGTCGCTGGACATGAGGCGGGTGAGTTCGCGCTGGGTCAGCCCGCGGGGGTCGCCCTCGGTGAGGGTCCGGAGCACGGTGAACTGGTCTGGGGTGAGGCCGGTGTGGGCGATGCGCCGCCGGAAGGCCTGGTTGAGGCCGTACCAGGCGCGTCGCAGGAGAATGGGCAGACGGCGCCGGTCGGGACTGGCGGACGGGCGGGATGGATTGCGTTTGGGTGGGGCGGATGGAGGCATGGCCGGGAATGGGCGGGGCAGACGGGACGGGTCTGCCAGATAGTACGTGTAGGTATTATTAGGGTTGCATCCCCGCCAGAGGTGTAGAATAGTGTCCGCGCTCTTGGAAGAAAATTAACCGGCCGGTCGTCCTGCCCGGTTTTCGTCCGAACTTTTGTTTTTCGTTTTTCGTGAAAGGCCAATCATGAGATTACGTCCCTGGATCGCCGCGGCCGCCTGCGCCGGATACGCGGCTCTCACCTTCGCCCAGGCCGCCCCCGTGAGCGGCTGGCTGCACTGGCGCGGCCCGCAACAGAACGGCACCTCGATGGAGAAGAATCTTCCGACGCGATTCGCGGTGGGAGACGCGCTGTGGACGGTGGATCTTTCGGGGATGTCCACGCCCGTGGTGGCCGATGG
>DATKEE010000386.1:0-4068 GCA_035544555.1 Candidatus Methylomirabilota bacterium | reverse complement strand
CACCCCGGCAAGCATGGTCAACCCCATGTAGAGCGCCATGAAATTCTCGGTGACGGCGAAGATGCCGGTGAGGTCGTGGTCGATGTAGTACTTGATGAAGTGGGGCTTCACGCTGCCCTGCAATCCGCCGCGGATTTGAATGATGAACATGGCCAGCGAGGCGATCAGCCACTGGCTGTTGCGGAACATGGCGCCCAAATCCTCGAACATGTTGGTCCGGGTGGCACCGGCCTGCTGCGTTTCCTCGTCCGGATACGTGCGCTCCCGGGTCCAGGCAAAGCAGCCAAAGAGAGCGATCACACCCACGATCGCCAGCAGCGCGACGGCAAACGGAAAGCCCAGTTGCAAATCCTCCGGGTTGCCGCCGCCTCCCAGCAATCTTGACAGCGGCCAGATGGAAACCGTCACCAGAAAGCCGCCCATCATGGCCATGCCGAAGCGCCACGATTGCAGGCCGGAGCGTTCATCCTTGTCCGAGGTCATGACTCCCGCCAGCGCCGAGTAAGGGATGTTCACGGCGGTGTAGGCGGTCATCAGCAGCGCATAGGAAATATAGGCATAGACCAGCTTGGTTCCGGGCGCGACATCCGGGGTGATGAAGGCGGCAACGGCGAGCATGCCATAGGGAACGGCGATCCAGAGCATCCAGGGACGATAACGGCCCCACCGGGTTCGGGTGCGGTCGGCAACTGCCCCCATGATCGGATCGGTGATCGCGTCAAACAAACGCACCGCAATCATGAGGGTGCCGGCGGCGGCGGCTTCGATGCCATAGACATCGGTGTAGAAGTACATCAGGACGTTGATGACGGCCTGATAGACGATGTTGCTGGCCATGTCGCCCAGCCCGTAGCCGAACTTTTCCCTGAGGGTTAGTTTTTGTTCAGCCATTTCGCGTGGTTGTCTTTCGTGTGTTTTCCAACTCGCGAACCCTCCGGCCGTTTGCCCGGCCGGAACGCACGCATCGAGCGAATCCTACTTCGCCCATTCCCTGCCTTCCGGCATGCGACGCCAGGCAAAGTATTGATCGAGCACCTTGGTATTCAGTTTCACAAGCCGGGAAAGGACCAGGTTATTCTTTCCGCCAGAGGTTGGGAAGAAAACGTTCGTGAAGGAGGTGACGCCACGTGGCCCAGTCGTGGGCGGTGTGCCCGCCGACGTAGTACTCGTGTTCGATGTCGTGGGCTTTGAGCGCGTCGAGCAGTCCCTGGACCCGGGCGTTGAAGCGGCCTTCCGCCTCAAGCCTGCCCTGGCCGACGAAGAGGTAGTCGATCTTCTTGTTCACGTCGGGATCGTTGAAGAAGTCGGAGAGCGTTTCCCCGGCGTTGGTGTCGCCGGCGCTGAGCACGCCGAAGGAGCCGAAAAGGTCGAGGGCGTTGAAACCGACGATCATGGTATGGCGTCCACCCATCGAGAGGCCCGAGAGCGCGCGACCGAGCGGGTTGGGCCGGGTGGAGTAGTTGGCGTCCACCAGCGGGACGACATGCTCGCGCAGTTCGCGGGCAAAGAGATCGAAGGTCAGCTCGGCGTGCCTGGGATGGTTCCGGTGAACGACTTGGTTGTTTGGAATGGCAATGATCATCGGGACGGCTTTGCCCTCTGCAAGCAGGTTGTCCATGATGAAGTTCACGCGTCCGTCGTGGATCCAGTTGTGAGGGAGTTCGCCGCTGCCGCCGACGAGGTAGAGCACGGGATACGTTTTTGAGCGGTCGTATCCCGGAGGCGTGTAAACATACACGTCGCGTTCGCCGTTGGTGACTTCCGAGTTGTAGATGTGACGGGTGATCGCCCCGTGCGGAACGTTCTTCGCATCGTAATAGGCCGGCCCTTCGCCGTGGACGACGAGTTCGCTGTAGGGCGGCATGCCGGTGAACGAGGCGATCGTGTTGGACGGATCGGCCACCTGCACACCGTCGATCCGGATGAGGTAGGCGTACATGTCGGGGCGCACGGGACCGATGGTCAGCGTCCAGATACCGTCCTCGCCCTTCTTGAACGGCATGGTGTCGCCCCACGAACGGCCGAACGCGGCGAGGATGGCGCCGTTTAATTCCACCTTCCCGGCTTCGGGGGCCTTGACGCGGAACGTCACCCGTCCGTCGTCCTGGACCTCCGGCGAGTTCAGCGGCGCGCTGAAGGGCGTGAGGTTCTCGGTGTTTTTCTGGGGATTCCAGTCGAGATTCACGTTCGCCTGCTGGGACCTCACCAGGAACGGGGTCAGCAGGCACAACGAGGTAACGAGGAACCGATTGAAGATGCTCGGATACATTTGATTCCTTTCAATTCTGCGAAGGGCAACCGCGGGTAACGGGGTAGCGGGTGAATCGAAGCGCGTCCGACCACGCGTTGTGCGCCCGCAATGGAACAACAGGGACATCGGAAAGCGTTCCTTGAAGCCGGCACAACCGCCTTCCTGATCATGGTGAACCAACTTCAATTCAAAGAGTTGTTGGATTCTTCCGGAAGGATGAACATCTTGCAACGACTTATTCGGCGAGATCAGATTATCCAACTCAAAACACCACCTGCCTCGACCAACTCCCGCACCGGCGAACACGCGTGTTGCACGCGCCATGCTCCCCCCGTCGCCCACCGGCGGAACGCCTTTTTCGGGACAGCCGCTTGACGTCTGATTCGAGTCAATTACCGTCGCCTCCATGACCTCCAAACAAGCGTCGGCCGTCATCCGGTTCGTGTCCGTGCTCGCTTTGTCAACCATCGCCCGCCCGCTGGTCGCGGCCGATATCCTCCTTCGCCAAGGTTGCGGCGGACAGGTTGGTTTCAAATTCTAAGCCATGAGCACTCCCAGAGACCAAAATACCGTTCAAGCTTGCATCCTTGCCTATGCGCAAGAGATCGGGTGGTCTTTTGTTTCAAGAGAGGAACCAAGCAGCGGTGGGCTCGTTGCGAGACAGTGTTTGGAGCAGAGGCAAGAAACCCCAACTAATCAGACTTATGGCAAGAGGTGGATTCCTAGCAATTGTACATCGTGAGCTCAAACGAGCTGCTCGTGAAGCTGAGAGAAACCAACGGGCATCGCAGCGGGACCAAGCCGCTGCAGTTCGCGAAGCTCAGGCAGCCCGTAAGCGGGAGCTAAAGGCTTACGAGCAGGCGCAAAGAGCCAGCGCGGCGGACCAGAATCGGTTGGAGAAGGAAGCGAAGGAGAGGCATTTGGCTGCGATGGCGGCGGAGGTCGAGCGGTTGAACCTGGAGCTTTCCGGCATCGCAGAGGACCTTGAAGGCATTCTTGCGGCGACTCTCGATGTCGATGATTTCGTGGATTTGGAATCCTTGAAGGTGAAGGCCGTTCACCCCCCGTTCCTGCACTCACAGCTAGAGATCGAGACGCCTCGGCCCTTGCCGGTCCCGGATCCGCCGGCGCCTACCTTGATTGAGCCGCTTCCGCCGAAAGGGCTCTTCTCGGTCTTTGGCAGGAAGAAGTACGAGAAGAGCGTCGTCGAGGCACGCGCGACGTACGAGTCGGAGTGTGAAGAGTGGAGGATTGCCATCCAGCAGGCTGAGGCGATGCGGGTCGAGGCTGCGGTCCGCTACGAGGAGGAAGAGCAGCAGAGGCTGGCGAACCTACGGATCGAGTTGGACCGATATGACGCGGAGTGTGCGCAGCGGGAGCAGGTGGCGACGGAGCAGAATCGGGCGGTGGATGACCTGATTGCAAACCTGGGCTACGGAGTTCCCGAAGCGATTGAGGAGTACATTGGAATTGTCATTTCGAATGCGATCTATCCGGATCATTTTCCGGTGAATCACGAATATAGTTTTCGCCCGGATTCCGCAGAACTCAGCTTGCGGGTCTCGGCGCCAGCACCCGATCAGATGTCGACGGTGAAGGCCTACAAGTACACGAAGGCAACCGATGAGATTACTGAGGTTCCGATGTCGACCAAAGCCTGCAAGGACCGCTACGCAGGTACGATTCATAAGGTTGCCCTGCGGGCGGCCCACGAGATCTTCGAGGCGGACCGGCGTGCGCTGATCGGAACAATTTCGCTCGAAGTCGGGACTCATGCGATTAATCCCGCGACGGGTGTCTCCGGGTTCATTCCCTTC
>DATKEE010000385.1:0-11324 GCA_035544555.1 Candidatus Methylomirabilota bacterium | reverse complement strand
TCCCGCGCTCAGCCGGTCCAAGGAAAGCGGCAAACGGGTGAAGTGTCTGAACAATCTGCGCCAGATCCTCGTGGGGATGACCATCTACGCGCAGGACAACGAGGATAGGGTGGTGGAGGCGCGGTTTGGCGAGGTGCAGATCTGTCTGAATCCTCCCGAGGAAGCGGCGGCGGCGACGGTCAATCTCAAGGCGGCGAATGCCGAGGGGGGGATTTGGACCTGCCCCAACCGGCCGACCTTTCCCCAGTTTGAAACGGACTTCAATCAATGGGTCATTGGGTACCAGTACTTTGGAGGTATCGAGACCTGGAGAAATCCAGTCGGCACGTTCCCCTCCCGCAGTCCGATCAAGCTCTCCACGGCCGATCCCTACTGGGTGTTGGCGTCGGACGCGAACATGAAGGTGGACGGGAGTTGGGGAGGGGGTCGGGACACGTCGTTCGCAAAAATGCCCCCGCATCCGACGAGCGGAGCCGGCGGGGCGCCTGAAGGCGGGAATCAGGTTTATGTGGATGGTTCGGCGAGCTGGGTCAGGTTCGATCAGATGCTGTTCATCCATAGCTGGAACACCTCCGGGTCGCGCGACGCCTATTTCCATCAGGAGGACCTGGGCGATCTGGAGGCGCACCGCGCGCGTCTCGTCCGTCTCCGGCGTTGAGAGGCGGAACGCGCCGGATCGGAGATCGGCGCTCCGTTCTGCCGGATGGCGCATGGGGTACAGTCGGGGGGCAAAAGGAATGAAGGGTGTGACGGTACCATGAGCCCGCCCTCACCCCGGCCCCACTGATGTTGAATTAGGGACGACGGAAGAGCAACCGGGCGCTCATATTCTTGCTCTTGCTTTTACTCATAATCCCTATGACATCAGGGCCTTAGAGCAGGGAGTAAGAGCACGAGTAAGAGTATGAGCAAGAGCCAGCGATGTGCTTAATTCAATGGCAGTGCACCCCGGCTCTCTCCCTCGAGGGAGAGGGAGTATTATTGGCAGTCTTGTGGCGGAATCGGCGTTGTTTGAATTCGCTCACGTCAGACAATTCTTGCGGGGGATCGTGGACGACGGGTATGACAACGCGATGCCGGAGCAGCGTTCATTTCGCGTCGGGGTGTTGGGATCGGGCAAGGGTTCCAACTGCGTGGCCCTGGCAGAGGCCTGCGCGTCGGGGGCGGTGCCGGCCGAGATCGCGCTGGTTCTGAGTGACGTCGAGGATTCGGGCATTCTGGCGCGGGCGCGGGAAAGGGGGTTACCGGCGAAATGGCTCGCGCCCGGTGGCTATCGCACGAAGCTGGATGAGGCGGCGGAGGCGGCTTTCATCGGGGCATTGCGGGAGGCGTCGGTGGATTTGGTGGTGCTGGCGGGTTTCATGAGGATTTTGAAGGGGGAGTTTCTGCGGACGTTTGGAGGGCGGGTGATCAACATTCATCCGTCTTTGCTGCCGGCGTTTCCGGGGCTGGAGGCGTGGAGACAGGCGCTGGACCACGGGGTGAAGGTGACGGGTTGCACGGTTCATTTTGTGGATCAGGGGGTGGACAGCGGGGCGATCATTGCGCAGCGGACGGTGCCGGTATTGGATGGGGATACGCCGGAGGCGCTGCATGCGCGGATCCAGGAAGCGGAGCGGGAGGTGTATCCGTCGGTGGTGGCGGCGCTGGCGCGGGGGGAAATCAGGGTGGAAGGGCGGCGGACGATTTGGAGCGGCGGGTAATGGGGAGTGCGTGCGGTCGAGGGAGAGTGATCCGGCTTACGCCGGAGGCTACGGGGGAAAGGAGCTCGGACAGCTTGTCCGCGCATGGTGTGGGGTTGAGTCGCGCAGGCAGGTGGTTTCCCTTCTGAATCGCCACACAAGAAAAAGGTGGCTTTGGCGGGGTGGTGATGGCAAACCAATACGGTTGCGCGGCGGCCGCTTCCGTGTCGCCGACGCATTTCGTGCCGGGAGCGCGGAGTGGAACACCCTATGAGCAAGGCGCGGGTATTACGATTTGGGCTGCCGAAGGGCAGTCTGCAGGACGCCACCATTGAGAAGATGGGGAAGGCGGGGTTCAACATTTCGGTCAGCAGCCGTTCCTACATCCCGTACGTGGATGACGAGGAACTGGAGATCCGGTTGATTCGGGCGCAGGAGATCAGCCGGTATGTGGACCATGGTTACCTGGACTGCGGGATTACGGGCCATGACTGGATCCAGGAGAACGGGTCGGACGTGCACGAGGTGGGGGAGTTCCTGTTCAGCAAGGCGACCCGGCAGCCCGCGCGCTGGGTGCTGGCGGTGCCGGAGAATTCCCCGGTGAAGACGGTCAAGGGATTGCAGGGAAAGCGGATCGCCACCGAGGTGGTGAATCTGACGGAGCAATATCTCAAACGGCACGGGGTGAAGGCGGAGGTGGAATTTTCGTGGGGGGCGACCGAGTTCAAGGCGCACGAGCTGGTGGACGCGATTGTGGAACTGACGGAGACGGGATCGTCGCTGCGGGCGAACAACCTGCGGATCGTGGACACCCTGTTGAGTTCGACGCCGCGTTTGATCGCGAATCACGGATCGTGGAAGGACCGTTGGAAGCGGGAGAAGATCGAGACGATGGCGTTGCTGCTGAAAGGGGCGCTGGAGGCGGAGTCGAAGGTGGGGATCAAGATGAACATCGCCGCGCGGGATCTGGCAAAGTTGTTGCAAAGTTTGCCCGCGTTGCGTAATCCAACCGTTTCGAATCTCAGCCAGGACGGCTGGGTGGCGGTGGAAACGGTGATCGACGAGCACGTGGCGCGCGAGATCATTCCCCGGCTGAAAGCGGCGGGCGCGGAAGGAATCATTGAATATCCGTTAAACAAGGTGGTATATTGACCCGCCTTTTTGAATCACTATGGGATCTCTAAAGAAACGTCGGAAGACAAAGATCAACAAGCACAAGCGGCGGAAGCAATTGCGGGCGAACCGCCACAAGAAGCGCACTTGGCAGAAATAGGCCGGTTTGACAGGCCGGTTTGCCGGGTCATTTGCCGGGTCATTTGCCGGGTCAGTGAAGCGCCAGTTTTCACCAGCGCCGCCCCTGCCGGGCGGCGCTGTCTTGCGTTATTGATGGTTGTAATGATGAAGCCACGCGCGCCCATGCTGCTGCTTCTTTCGGGAGCCCTCCTGGCCGTCCAGGTCGGGACGGGTTGCCAGGGACGAAGCGGCATGGCCCGGTCATCCCCGGAGGCCGGCGAGGCTCCGGTTGGAGCGGGTTCGGCCGCGCCGGTGCTGACGGAAAAGGAGTTGGAACAACGCGTGGACGCGCTGACCCATTACGCCCTGGGTGCCGCGTATGAGTTCAATGAGCGGTCGGAGGAGTCCCTCGCCGAATACCATCAGTCGGCGCTTCTCATGCCGCACGACGAATCGCTGGTGCTGGAAGTGACGCGCCGGCTGGTGTTGTCCGGGGAAGCGGACCGCGCCCGGGGGATACTATTGAAGGCGACCGCCGGGTCGGACGCGTCGGCGGCGGTGTTCGCGCGCCTGGGGGAGGTCGAGACCCTGCTCAACCACACGAATGCGGCGATCAAGGCGAATCGAACCGCGATCCGGAAGGAGCCGGATCAGATCGCCGGGTATGAGAATCTGACCGGATTGCATTTGCGGAACGGGGAGCCCGACAAGGCGCTCGAGGTGATCCGGGACGCGGCCGCGCGAAAGCGCCCGGGGCTGGAGTTCCTGGTGGCGCTGACGGAGCTCTATGCCCGCTATGTGCAGAAGCAACCGGAACGGGCGGAGGAGTTGCGGGCGGAACGCCTCGCCGTGCTGGATCGGCTGGATGACGGCGAGTTGGAGAATCCCTTCATGTTGTTGCGGGTCGCCGACGCCTTCAACGCGCTGGGCGATGCGGAACGGGCCGCGCCGGTTTATTTGCGATTGCTCGAGCAGGCGCCGGAGTTTCCCACCGTGCGGGCGAAGCTGGCGGAGATTTACCTGCGGGCGGACGACAAGGAGGAGGCGGTGCGGCATCTGGAGGCGTTGGTGCGGGAGGATCCGCGGAACGCGCGCGCCTATTATTTTCTCGGCAGCCTGGCGAATGACGCGCGGGAGTACGCGGAGGCGGCTGATTATTTTCGCAGGGCGCTGACGCTGGATCCGGGGTTTGAGCAGACCTACTACGATCTGACGGCGATGCAGATCAACAGCGGTGATGCGCGGGCGGCCCTGGAAACCCTGGAGCAGGCCCGGCAACGATTCGCGGCGTCCTTCGTGATGGAGTATTACAGCGGGCTGGCTCATCACCAATTGAAGAACTACGAGCGGGCGATCCGGCATTTCACGGCGGCGGAGATCAGCGCGCGCGCGAACCATCCCGAGCGGTTGACCCCGCCGTTTTATTTCCAGTTGGGAGCGGTGCACGAACGCAACCAGGACTATTCGCAGGCGGAATCCTATTTCCGGAAGGCGCTCGAACTGGAACCCGATTTTGCCGAGGCGCTCAACTACCTTGGCTACATGTGGGCGGAGCGCGGCGAGAACCTGGAGGAGGCCAGGAGGATGATTGAAAGGGCGGTTGAAATCGAGCCCGGGAACGCGGCCTATCTCGACAGTCTGGGCTGGGTGCTGTTCCAGATGGATCGTCCGGAGGAGGCCCTCCCATGGATGTTGAAGGCCGTGCAACATCTGGAGGAGTCGGACGCCACGGTTTACGACCACCTGGGAGATGTCTATCGGCGGCTCGGCAAGCCTGCCAAGGCGCGGGATGCCTACGTCAAGGCGCTTCAGGTCGAGGCCGACCCCGGGATTCAACGGAAGCTGGAGGAGCTTTCCGGCGAGTAGGCCGCCGGGTGGCGGAGCCTGATTGAAAAGCACCGCGGGGTGCTTCATGTTCAGGCTCCATGAGTTCGGGACTCGGGACTTGACGCCACGATTGCCCCCCATGGCGCGCGCGGGCGTTTCGGGCGGACCGGCCGGCAGGCCAGCATGATGAAACACAAGTTCTCCAGGCACTACACAAGGGAACAGGCCCGGGACCTTCTCCCACGCGTGCGGGAGTGGCTGGAGCGGCTCTTCCGCCTTCGGGATGAACTGCGGGAACTCGACCGCAAACTGAGTTCCCTCGTGGGGGCGGGGGACGACATCGGGGGCTCCCTGGTCAACCGCTGGTTGCGCGTTCTGGCCGAGACCAAACGCGTGCTCTCCGAATTTCAGAGCAGGGAAATCCAGATCAAGGATGTGGACCGCGGTCTGGTGGATTTTCCCGCGATTCTCGGC
The DNA here is from genome assembly GCA_035544555.1 of Candidatus Methylomirabilota bacterium. Taxonomy (GTDB): domain Bacteria; phylum Verrucomicrobiota; class Verrucomicrobiia; order Limisphaerales; family DATKEE01; genus DATKEE01. The sequence goes on along the minus strand of DATKEE010000385.1, from coordinate 6,108 downwards.
GGGCGGGAGGTTTTCCTCTGCTGGGAAAAGGACGACCAGGACATCGAGTACTGGCACGACCTGGACAGCGGGTATGCGGGGCGGGAGCGATTTTGAGAATCGAGCGGGAACGGTTGCTGGAACCGGCTGTTACAGAATCCAGGAGCGGTAAACCTCGTAAACATTCACCTCGCCTCCACGGAAATAGTCGTTGACGGGGAAGGTGAAGGTTCGGGTTGAGCGGCGGTAGATCAATGGGACCGGCTCCCCGGCCTGATTGGGGTCGTAGGCGGAGAAGCGGATGACATCCCCGTCGTCCTCGCAAGCGAAGAGCAGGAGCGCGTGATTGATGGACAGATTGGGAAACAGGATGAGATGAACGACGGGCGGGCGGTTCAGCTTGAGCGCCTCGACCAGGCTCCCGGCCATGTCCTCCTGATGCCGCCGGCTGAAGGGAAAAACAAGCCTCCAATGTCCGCGTTGAACGTAGCTCCGCCACGCGCCTCCACACTCCTCCTTCAGCAAGTCCACATGCGCCCGGCTGAAGTCCCGGAGATTCCCATAGCCCGGGATGATCACGCGTTCGTCCTCCGGCCAGACGCGGGCTGGATCCATTCCGACAACCTGTTGGATCAGGCTCCTGTAGGTGTCGCGATCCACGCGCGGGGCGTCCGGTACAAACCGCGCATGCTGAAAGAACTGCCTCACGGAACGCGTCATCACAAAACAACGAAGCGTGTAATCCGGCTCGGGTTCCCGCCGGCTCGCCGACCAGTCTCCGTTTTCGTCATGGCTGTATTCCCAGACGAGTTCGTTCGCGAAGGCAAATGTGTCCCGCTCGAACTGGAATGGCCGCGCGAATCCCGTGTCGGAGACGGGCCGGCTGGCGCAACCGGTCCAAAGCGCCAGCAGCATTGCGAGAACGAAACAGTTTCTGAGACTGAGAAACAACATACTTGCCCGTGAACTTACGGATACGCTAGGAACCTGACAAATGCTTTACGAACGCTGGCGCCAGATCGCCAGGAATCACGCGTCCGAGACCGCCTTGTGGGATCTCAACAGCGGGGAGTCGTGGACGTTTCAAGGACTCGACCGCGCGGCGGAATCGGCGACGGACCCGGACAATCCGCTGGTTTTCGCCGGAGGGCGGGGGATTGGCTTCGTGATTTCGCTCTTGAACGCCTGGCGAAAGGGACGTGCCTTTTGTCCATTGGACACGGGTCAACCCGCCCTGGAGGTTCCCCCGCCGCCGCCGGGCATCGCGCATCTCAAGACCACCTCCGCCTCGACCGGCGCGCCGCGCGCGGTGGCCTTCACCGGAGAGCAACTGGCCGCGGACGCGGAGAACATCGTACGGACGATGGGGCTTCGTCCGGACTGGCCGAATCTGGGCGTGATTTCGGTCGCGCATTCCTACGGTTTCTCGAATCTTGTCCTGCCGCTGCTGCTGCATGGCATTCCGCTGCTGCTGGCGAAGGGGGCCTTTCCGGAAACGGTCCGCCAGGCGCTTGCGTTGCGCGATTCAGTAACGCTGCCGGCGGTCCCGGCATTATGGCGGACATGGCATGACGCGGGGATGCTGTCGGCCCGTGTCCGGCTGGCCATTTCAGCGGGTGCTCCATTGCCCGTGGAGTTGGAGAGGGCGGTTCACCAATCGAGCGGCTTGAAGATTCATAATTTTTACGGGGCCACGGAATGCGGCGGCATCGCGTACGACGCTTCCTCGGAGCCACGCGCCGACGCGAATTTCGTCGGGCAGCCGATGCGAGGCGTCGAGCCCGGCATTGACGACAGGGGCTGTCTGGAGGTGAGAAGCCGCGCGGTGGGCGAAACCTACTGGCCGGTGCCGGACCCGGCGTTGGGCGGGGGCGTTTTTCGGACGACCGATGAGGCGGAGTTGAGAGAGGCGGGTGTTTTTCTGCGGGGGCGGGCGGGGGATGTGATCAATGTGGCCGGCAGGAAGGTGGCGCCCGAACGGATTGAGGCGCGGTTGAGGGCGCATTCGGCGGTGCGGGAGTGCGTGGTCTTTGGCGCGCCGGGTCGGGATGAGGTTCGAGCGGAAGTCATTGTGGCGTGCGTGTCCTCGGCGGATGAGGTGACGGCGGCCGGGTTGCGGGAGTTTCTCGCGGAGGATCTGGCCCCTTGGGAGATTCCGCGCGAATGGTGGTTCGTGCCCGGGCTGAACGCGAATGAGCGCGGAAAACTGTCGCGCGCGGAATGGCGCCGTCGATGGGAGGAGAAATGACGCGGGGACAGCGCTTTGGAGTGCGGTTGTGGGCGCCAGCCCTCTACCGCTTTCATATGCCGGACGGGAGCCGCGGCAACGTCCGCCCGGCCGCGCGGCGGCGGCCTTCCTCGATCACGCGAGGGGGGGATGAAGTATGAGTTCTGAGTTATGAATTATGAGTTCTGAAGTGAGGCGGAGTGGGAAGCCGGACGTGTTGAATCCAAATTCCGAATCTCACAATCATGATTCATAGTGGACAGGTCATTGTTCCGGACGGGAACGGGACTTCGACGACTTGTGGATAGCGGCGAAGATTGCCGTTAGTTCCGCCGCTTCGCGGGGCAAGTTTCGCCAGCAGCCGGGAGGGCAGCAGACCGCCTTCCTCAATCCATTTGCCAGACTCAGATTTTCTCTCAACTCAGAATTCCTAATTCCGAACTCATAACTCAGCACCTCCTCAACTACCTTCGAACTCCACGTCGGGGACCTCGCGCATGGAGGGGTGGACGCTGAAAAAGTCCCGGGGTTGGAATCCGAACATCGAGGCGACGAGATTGCCGGGGAAACGTTCGCATTTGTTGCGGTAGTCGCGGACGTTGCCGTTGTAGAACCGGCGCATGGCCTGGATGCGGTTCTCGGTGTTGATGAGTTCCTGCTGAAGCTTTGTGAAGTGTTGATCCGCCTTCAGGACGGGATATTGCTCAACGACCGCCAACAGATGCTTGAGCGCATCGACGAGTTGATTCTCATCACGCGCCTGGTCGGCGGGCCGGCCGGTGCTCGCGAGGCAGCGATTGCGAAGTTCCACCACGCGCTCGAGGGTTTCCCGTTCATGGGCGGCATATCCCTTCACCGTGGCGATCAGGTTGGGAATCAGGTCATAGCGGCGCTTCAATTCCGTGTCCACGCCGCTCCAGGCTTCGGCGATGTGGTTGCGGAGACCGATGAGCTGGTTGTATTGCACGACCGCCCAGATTCCGGGCAGCAGGAGGATCACGACGGGGAGGATCAAGAGTTCCATGTCAGGCGCGGGTGAACAGGTAATCGGGCAGCAGGACGCGAAGTTCGATCAGGCGCGTCAGGTTGCGCTCGATTCCGGCGGCATCGAGCCGGCGGTCGAACAACAGCGCGAGCGCGTCATTCTCGATCTCGACGCTCAAATCACGGTTGGCAAGCAGATGTTCCATCATGCGCGGATGGCAGACGTCGTAGGCAAAGCGCTTGTTCTTCGAGCGCACGCAGAATCGGCGCGAGAACTCGGCGGACTCAAAATCGATGTCATCGTAGCCGAAAGCCTGGGCGATCTTCGAGAGGATCCCCTCTCTGGTGATGGTCAGCTCGGGAAAAGACGCCGGCAGCATCACCACGAAACAGGAGAAGTAATGATGATGCGTGCTTCGCCGGCCCTTGTTGTCTCTGGAATACGTTTCGTAGTGATAATCGAAGGCATGGACCTCATGCGTATCGAGACGGCCGTGGAGGAGGTTGAACGCGTAACGATTGGAGCCCTGGGCAAGACGGTCGAGAAAATGAAAACGCGAGGCGAGCGCGTGATTCCTGTCCGGTTCGAAATTCAGCCCGAGGCGGGCGGCCAGCTTCGAGAGCGCCTCGCGCCGCTTCCTGGCGGCAATGGCGCTCCAGATGCCCGCCACCAGGATGAGGATTACAAAGAGGATGAATAAAATGACTTCGCCGCCCATGAACGGAGGCGATTCTGACATGATCCGGCGGGTCGGCAAGGCTGTTTGGGGATTTGAGATTTCAGATTGGAAATTTCAAATTGGCGTTCGGTTTGATGGTTGCCTGGGAACGACATCTCACAGACCGTACGCGCCGGGAAGCAAGACAGTAGCACCGCGGTTCGATTTGAAATTTGAAATTTGAAATTTCAAATCCTCGCCCCCGCCCAGTCCTTCAAATTCGAGTGGTCTTTTCCCCCGGCGCTGATAGGCTGCGGCGAACTCTCACAACAATCCATGAACTCCCAGTCCAATTCCCGTCCCGAGTTGTCGCGTCCATTGATGGCAACCGTTCTCGCCTTGTCCCTTTTGATCGCGGGCTGCGGTCCCCGCGAAGGGGGTGATGCCGGTGACGGTGATTCCGCGTCAGGCGTGCCACCGGTGGAGTCCGCGGAGGCGACCAGTTTCAACGAGGTGGCGGCGCAACTGGATCCGGGCGGGCGGCTGTTTGTCTTCCTGAGCACCCGGCAATGGCTGGAGGGATTGTCCTCCGGGGTCAACGAGTGGCGCGAACCGCTCATGGAGATGACGGGGGAATCGGACCCGGACACGGCGAACGAGATCGGGAAGGGATTCGATCTGGTTTCGCGGTTGATCGCGGGCAGCGGGCTCGAGGGAATCGATGGAGTGGGAGTCAGCGGAATCGCCATCGAGAAGGAGCTTTATCAAACCAAGTTCGTGATTCACCGCAATCCGGAAAGTCCGCGCGTGGGGATGTGGACGTTGTTCGGGGACAACCTCCGGCCGCTGGAGGAACTCGAGTGGCTGCCCGCCAACACCGTGTGGGCGGCGTTCTCGGATTTCGATGCCGAGCGCGCATGGACGGGTCTGGCGGGTCAGTTGGAGCAATCGGGATTCGAGGAGGCGCAGGGAGCGCTCCAGCAGATGCGGGCGGCGGTGGAACAGGCCAGCGGGAAAAGTCCGGACCAATGGCTCGCGTCGCTGGGCGGAAGCTTCGGCGCCATCCTGACCCTCGATGAGGAAAAACCGATTCGCTTTCCCGTTTCCGGAGAGACGACGATCGAGTTTCCCGAGCCTGGATTGGTGATCGTCATTCAGGTGAAGGATGACGCCGTGTTCGACTGGGTGGACGGAGTGCTGGCGGAGAATCCGCAGGTGATTCGCACCGAGGAGGAGAACCTCAGGGCGCGCACCATGCCGGTGCAGCTTCCGTTGCCGATCCAGTTGCGGCCGACCCTCGCGCGGCACGGGGAGTATTTGTTCGTGGCGTCGAACGAGGATCTGGTGAAGACGCTGCTTGCGGTAAAGGACGGGTCGCGCCCGGGATTGACCGATCGTGAAGAATTCAAGCGGCTGGCGAAGGGGATGCCCGTGACCGGCAACTCATTCAATTATGTGAGCCCACGACTGGGAGAAACGGTGCAGAAAATCCAGCGACAGATGCTCGCCCAGGTTTCGCGGAGTTCCGACGGCCCGCCCGTGGAGGTGCTGCGAAAGATGTGGGCGATGAACCGTCCAACCTCCTCCTTCATCGTGGGGCAGAGCACCGAGAGCGGATGGTTCACGGTGGGGCGGGGGAGCCAGGAACCGGCGAGCCTGATGGTGGCTCCGCTGGTCGTCGCGCCGGCGGCCATCGCGGCGGGGATGCTGTTGCCCGCGCTGTCAAAATCCAAGAGCAGGGCACAATCCATTGCTTGTGTAGGTAATCTGAAGCGACTCGGACTGGGGGTCCGGTTGTACGTCGTCGATCACAATGACTCCTTTCCGCCAGACGGCCTGTCGATTAGAGAGGAACTCGGGTCGCCCAAGTCGTGGATCTGTCCCGCCGACCCCAACAAGCCGGTATTCGAGAGCTGGGATGATTTCGACGAATCGCTGAGCAGCTATGAATACCTCGGGCAGGGCGTGGATGAATCGACGCCGGAGAAGGTGATCTTCCGATGCCGCACGCACGGCCATGAATGCCTGGCCGATGGCAGCGTGCATCAGAGGTGAGGGGAAGTGGCGAGTGATGAGTGATGAGTGGTCAGAGGAGGGGCGGACGGGTATTCGTCCCGGGTGAATTGCCCTTACTCCTCGAACAGTTCGGGATTCTTCAGGTGCTCCTCCAAAAGCTTCTGGACGTCAGCCAAATCCCCGATTTCATTCGGTATGACCTTGTAAGAACATCTCCCTCATCTTACGCGTCCTTCAGTTGGT
>DATKEE010000384.1:0-3618 GCA_035544555.1 Candidatus Methylomirabilota bacterium | reverse complement strand
CGGTCCCATTGGGATGGGTTCTCCCGGAGGAATTCCACCAACCGGCAGCGCCCATGAAAAGGAGGTCGCCGACGGCAGCCAATACAAGGAGGGTGGCGACGGCGCCCGCGAGGTTTTGCGGAGGCAAATTGCGGGATTGGACGGCGAGGGCCGCGATCAGGCCGCAACCCAGGAATAGAGCCGGCAGGATCGATGCATGGGTGGGAGCCAATCCGACGAACACACCGGTGGCGCAGAGCATCAAGGCCAGCCCGGCGTGCGAGGTGAGGGTTCGTTGTTTTGGAGATTCGCTCATCGGCGTCCGGCCGGGCATTCATCGAGGGCCGTGACGGCGATGCTCCAGCCTCGGCGTCCGTATCGCCAACACATTTTCCAGACGACCGAGAGCAGGCAATTTCAAATGTAACTATTCAGGCGAAAAACCACCTGCCTGCGCTCAGGCTTCGGCAGGCAGGCGAATGGACACGACTTCACACGAATGAAGGCGAAGGCATCGGAACGCCGGTCTCCGACCCGGCGCGATTCCTCACATTCGTAACGTGCCGGGTCGGAGACCGGCGTTCCGATCCAGGCGAAGGCGATGGGGAGGGGGTTGGGGCATTGCGGATGAATCCGGACGGACACGGACACCGCGATCCGATGCGGGCGCGGCCACGGTCCGCTTGAGTCCGTCGGGCGCCGGGGTTACTTTCCGGGCATGTCACAAACGGCTGAACCGATGGTGCTTCCCAAGCCGGAGGTGGAGCAACAGACGGACGCGCGTCCGGCGTTGGAGCCCGGCTATCTGGTGATCTGCTGGAACGATCCGATCAACCTGATGGAGTACGTGACTCATGTGTTTCAAGTCGTGTTCGGTTGGCAGCGGGCGAAGGCGGAGAACCACATGATGCAGGTCCACGAACAGGGCAAGAGCGTGTTGACGCGCGAGAGCCTGGAGAAGGCTGAGCATTACGTGCATCAACTGCAGGGGTACAGTCTTCACGCGACCATGGAGCGTGAGCAGTGAGATTTATGAAGGTTGCCAACGGTTGCTACCATTTTCGTCTGCGGCACCAGGAACACCCCGCCTTTGTCAGTCTGCTGCGGTTGTTTCCCGTGTTGCCCCCGGATTTTCAGCCTTTGAGCAAGTCGGCCGATCCGGCAGAGACCGAGGCCGACCAGAAGTTGCTGGAGGAGGCGATGAGATCGCAAAAGGCCGGGCTGAAGTCGGAAGTGGAAAAGTTGCTTCAGGACGGGGACCGCCTGCGCAAGACCCCGGAAGGCTGGGAACTGGCGCTGGAGGGCCCGCAGCTCGAGTGGTTTTTGCAGGTGGTAAACGAGATTCGAGTCGGCAGTTGGCGGCATCTGGGCAGCCCGGACCCACTGCGGCACTTGAGGATCGAGATCAATGAAACCAGTCTTCACCACCTGTGGGCGATGGGAATGTGCGATCGCATACAGTCGGCGGTGCTGGAGGCGTTGCGGGGATGAATCCGAGACCCGACAGCATGCCGGCGATTCTGGATGAGCGGCTCTGGTTTCCAGAGCCTCGCAAGGCGTTGCGGCTTGAGTTCGCCGACGGGTTGGTGGCGATTGGAGGGGACCTTTCCGTGGAGCGCCTGCTGCTGGCTTATCGCAGTGGAATCTTTCCCTGGACGGCCGATCCCCTGACCTGGTGGTCGCCGGATCCGCGGGGGGTGTTTGAATTCGACGGGTTTCACGTTTCGCGCAGTCTGCGCCAGGTGCTGCGACGCGATCCGTACGAGGTTCGCATGGATACGGCGTTCCGGTCGGTGGTGGAAGGGTGCGCGTCGCAGCCGCGGCCGGGGAGCTGGATCAGCGGGGATTTCATCCGGGCCTATATACGGTTGCATGAGGCCGGTTACGCGCACAGTGTGGAGTCCTGGCGGGATGGGGAACTGGTCGGAGGCATTTACGGCGTGGCCATCGGGGGTTTGTTTGCCGGCGAATCCATGTTTCATCGGGCGGACCACGCGTCAAAGGTCGCGCTGGTCCGATTATGGGAGCATTTGCGCCAGCGGGGCTTTGTCTTGTTCGACATTCAAATGGTGACCCACCTGACGGAGCAGTTCGGGGCGGTGACGATTCCGCGCCGCGACTATTTGCGTCGATTGAAGCGGGCGATGGCGGTGAGGGCCTGCTTTTGAAGCTGATTCCCGGCGCCCGGGGGAGTGCTTCTGTCAGGACCCCTTCGATTTTTAAAACAGGCTCTCAGGCAGTTTTCCGCGATTGTTTGGATGGAAGCGCGTTTACTTCACACGCGCCGAAAGAATATATCCGTCGATGATTGAAATCCTCCAAACCTGAATCATTATAGTCGCCCTGAACGACATCGACGCGCATCCATGCATTCACAGCGATTTCCTCCATTCAGTCTGACCCGCCTGTTGAGAACCGTGTTTGAGCCGCAAGGCGGGGAGCGCGTGGCGATTTTGATCGACCTTCCCGATCCGGCGCGGGTCCGGGATTTTGAGTTTCTGAAGGATCCGGCGCTGACCATCCAGCGTCACGCCTTCGAGGTTTTTTATGAGGGCCTGAGGAACGGCGGCTTGAAGGAACTCAATCTGAAGGGCGGGGATCTGTTTGCCTACGAGATCACCGGCGGCAGCAATCTGGACCTGCCGGATCGCGCGATGGATTCGGAGGGACGCGAGATCAGCCTGGAACGGGACGTCTATCCGAACCACGACATCATTCTGTGCATTTCAACCTATTCGGCGACCGCGCCTCTGACGGCGTTTGCGAAGCGGTTTGGATTTCGAGGGGCAACCCTGCACGGGCTGAATGAGATCATTCTGAATTCGGGGCTGGCTGTGGACTACGACGAGGTGAGCCGGCAGGCCGAGACCCTGCGGCTGGGGTTGACGCGCGCGGACCATTTCGAGATCGATTTCCGTGTTGCCGGACGAACGCACACGTTGACGCTGATCTGTGGCGGTCAGGAGGCGCAGAAGAGCCACGGGCTCTGCCGCGGGAACCGGCCCGATGTGGCGAACCTCCCGGCGGGCGAGGTGTATTTCGTTCCCCGGGGCGCGGAAGGGTTTTTTCCGATGCGCTATGAGGACGGCACGCTGGGAGTGATGGAAGTGCGGGAGGGCAGGATCACCAGGGCCACGTTGTTGAAGGGCAGCCAGGCGGTGATCGATGCGCACAACGCGCGGTTGCGGGCCGACCCGGTGACGGGGGAGATCGGCGAACTTGGTTTTGGAACCCAGGTGCTGCCGGTGTCGGGGCGGGACATTCAGGATGAGAAGATTCTGGGCACGCTGCACGTGGCCACCGGACGCAGCGATCATCTGGGCGGACATCTGACACCGGAGAAATTCGCGAGCGCGAAGAACGCGACGCATGAGGACATTCTGTTTTCGCCGGAGAAGACGCCGGAGATCGGTGTGCCGCAGGTGCGGATGATCCGGGATGGGCAGACACGGGTGTTGATCGAGAATTATGAACCGGCGGAGTATTTGCGCGGCCTGCTGGAGGGGAAGCCGGCTTGAGATGTTTTGGGTGACGTCTTACGTGCTGCTCCTGGGGTTGAGGCGCCGCCCAACAAAGGGGTCAGTCCCGGCTATTGTTGAATTGTGTTGATGTTAAGTCTGTTTGGAGTGTGGGGAGAGG
>DATKEE010000383.1:0-4996 GCA_035544555.1 Candidatus Methylomirabilota bacterium | reverse complement strand
GCCGTCGTGTTCGTTGACGGCGATCTGGCCGTAGCTTTTGCGCACCTGGGCGCGCACCGCGTGAGGATCGTTCTGGATGTTCGTGTTCATGTTCATTCACCCTTGCAGACGCGCGCATGATGAAATGGACGCGGACTTTTTTCAACCCGGAGGCAATCGCCATGGGTGGAAGCGGGGATCCGCGCTCATGGACGCCAATGTACAACTCCAAGTCACGCCGATTCGCCTGGTTTCCATCGTCACCCCGGGTCTCCCCGACGGTCGTCGCGGTTTCCCAGGCATGGGAAGGCCCCAGGGCATTTAAGGCGGAAATGCCATTTCCACACGCATTCCCGCTATTTCGAGCATGCGGGACCGTAACCGCTCCGGGTTCGCAAGCGGGTCATACGATTCCACGCAGCCAACGAGGATCCAACCGCGGATTTCCAAACTCGCGCGTTCCCTTCACGAATTCCGCCACCAGCCGGAAGGGATCGTTCGCGTCACTGTTGTCGTAAACCCTCACGCGTGGAACGAATCGGATGGCCTGCTTCAAGTTCTCCAAGGTTCGGGGGAAGCGGGCGGCGATCTTCGCGTCCGGCACATCGTGTCCGCCCCGCTGCACGCGCGCCGCCACCCGGGCGTGCGCCAGCGGTATGGAGGCCAGGCCGATGAAGATCAAGGTCACGTCGAACCCGGTTTTCATGGCTTCCTTGAGCAAGGCCAGCTTGTCGCCCACAGGATCCGAGAAGACGGTCTCCGCGATGAAGCCGGCGCGTCGATCGATGAATTGACGGCGCAGGAGGTCGGCGGCCCTGGCGGCTTCGTAGGGTTCGAGTCCGGCGGCGGCGGCGATGCGATCCGCGTTGACGAAGGGCAGGCCGGAGTCCGGGAGAAACGCCTCGTGGAAGGTGGATTTACCGGCGCCATTCGGACCGGCGAGCATGACGAATTGCGGACGCATCAGCGTTTGCCGCGGGGAATGAAGACACGATTGACGAACCGTCCCCGCACGGGGCGTTTGCCGGGTTGATGCCGGATGACGCCGGTGGGATCGTCCGGATCGGCGCTGTAGGCGGGCGCCTTGCTGGAGTGGATCATCGAGAGCGCCCTGTGTTTGCCCGCCCGCGTTTCCGGACGGGCCAGCAGTTTGTCGAGGTCCGGTATCCGCGACAGGTCCTTCAACCGACCGGCGCTGCGGTAGGAGAGCGTGGCCTCGACCGCGCGGCCCAGTTGCGCCCAGTGCTCGATCTGCTGGGTGATGGAACGATGAAAGCGGGTTCCGGCCTCGCGGGCCTCGGTGAGGAGCTGGTTGTTCAGTCGCAGCGGCGTGCTCATGGCAGCAAGGTGTAGCAAAATGCTACAGGATGCAAGAGCGAGCCTGGAGCGCCTTGCGGGCTACTTCGGAAGCGCGAAGCAGTAGAACAGGTCCCCCGCCTTGGTGCCGGGCTTCCCGGCGCCGCCGGCCGCGATGACGACATACTGGCGGCCATCGACTTCGTAGGTGGCGGGCGTGGCGTAGCCGCCGAATTCCATCTGATATTCCCAGAGCAATTCACCGGTGTCTTTGTCGTAGGCGTGGAAACGTTCGTCCATCGCGGCGCCGATGAAGACGAGTCCGCCCTTTGTAACCACGGGGCCGCCGATGTTGAAGGTGCCGGTGGGCGGCTCGCCGCGCGCTTCGAGCTTGGGATACGTGCCCAACGGCACCGACCACTTCACCTTGCCGGCGTTGAGATCGACGGCGTTCAATGTGCCCCACGGGCGTTTGTTCACGGGAAAGCCCTCGGGATCCCGCCAGTCGTGATGGCCGGTCATGACATAGGGAATCTCGTTGGCGAAGCTCAGGTTCAAATCCTTCGTTTCGATCATCTCGTCTTCCCCTTCATCGAACAGAAAGGCGAGGATGGCGCGATGCTCGAGTTCGCTGAAGCTGGCGAAGGAGGGCATTTGACCGCGGCCGGTGAGCATCAGGTCGAGCACCTGTTCCTGCGTGAGCCGCTCGCGGACGTGCTGGAGGGACGGCGACGCTGGGTTGATAGGGGAACTGGTACCGTGGCAGAACGAGCACACGCCCTGGTAGGTGTGTTTGCCGAGTTCATTGAGCGAGAGCCGCTCCTTGGGTTTGGCGGGCACCATCGAGGTCCACTCGGCCTCGTTGCTCACGTTGACAATGACCGTGTTTTGCCCGGGATCGAACGCGGCGCCGCCCCATTCCGCGCCGCCATTGAACTGGGGGAGTACGGCCTTCGCCTGCAAAGCCGGCGGCGTGAAGATCGGCGCCGGATGAATCTCCTCGAGCTGTTTCAGCACAAACTCGCGCGCGGCCGGATTGAGATCGGTCACGTCATCGACGGTGAATCCCTGCGGGGTCAGGCGGAACTCCTCGGGCGGGAACGGCTGGGTCGGATAGCTGACTTCGCCGGGAATGTCCGATTGAGGCACGGGCAGTTCCTCGATGGGGAACAAGGGTTCGCCGGTCACGCGGTCGAGCACGAACAGGTGGCCCATCTTGGTGGGTTGCACGACGCAATCGATCACCCTGCCGTCGCGTTCGAGCTTCGCAAGCACCGGCGGCGTGGGCAGGTCATAGTCCCACAGATCGTGATGCACGGCCTGGAAATGCCAGAGGCGTTCGCCGGTGTTCGCGTCGAGCGCGAGCGTGCAGTTTCCGAACAGGTTCGCGCCGGGCCGGTTGCCGCCCCACTTGTCGTAGGCCGGCGAGCCGGTGCCCATGAAGACGATGCCGCGTTCGTGGTCCAGCGTGAAGCCGGCCCACACGTTCGCGCTGCCGACCTTTTTCCATGAATCCTCGGCCCAGGTGTCGTAACCGAACTCGCCCGGATGCGGGATGGTGTGGAAGATCCATTTGCGTTCGCCGGTGCGGACGTCGAACGCGCGGATGTGCCCGGGCGCGCTGGGCTGCGGTCCTTCGCCCGTGGTCGAGCCGAGAACCAGCAAATCCTTCCACACGATGCCGGGAGTGTTGTTGCCCACGCTGAGGAAGAACACGTCCGTATCGAAGCCGTCCTTGTGACTGATGCGGCCGTCCCTGCCGAAGCCGGGAACCGGCTTTCCGGTCTTCGCGTCGAGCGCGTAAAGCCAGTTGCCCGCCGAGTGGAAGACGCGCTCGTCGCCCGCGCCGTCGGTCCAGTAGGCGACGCCGCGATTGAGGCCGCCGCCGGATCCGCCGTTCCATGGATCGAACCGCCAGAGGAGTTCGCCCGTCGCGGCATTCAGCGCGGCGGCATGGAGAGTCGGCGTTGTCACGAACATCACACCCGAGACGATGATCGGATTGCACTCGATGGTGCGGCCGACGTCGCCGGATTTCCAGGTCCAGGCGACTTCGAGTTGGTGGACGTTGGTCCGGTTGATCTGGTCGAGTTCGGAGTAATGCGAGCCGCCGTAGTCGCCGTGATAGATCTGCCATTCGCGGTGACTGGCCTTGGGATCGGCGGCGGAGGTGCTGGAGGAGAACAGGAGCGGCAGGGACAGGGAAATGGGTAGGGGAAGGCGGGTGAGCTTCATGGGAACCGCGACTGTTCTGGGACAAGCGGGGTTGCAAGTCAACGCCGGGTTGCTGTTTCACGTCGGGGAGATCGACGCGGATGGGCGCGGATGGGTGCGGAGGAGGGGAGGACCAGTATCAAGAATCCGGTATCCGGGATCCGGCGGCCTCCAACTTTTCTGTTTAAATTCCCAATTCCCGCGCCTTTAATACCGCCGACATGCAACTCGGATTTGCTTCCGCCATTCTTCCGGACTTGTCGCTCAAACAGGTGCTGAAATTCGCCGGCGATGAACAATTCTCCTGCGTTGAAGTCATGTGCTGGCCCAAGGGAAAGGCCGAGCGCAAATACGCCGGAATCACCCACATAGATGTCAACTCCTTCACCAAGTCGGATGTCAGCCAGGTCAAGGAACTGTGCGAGCAGTTCGCCGTGTCCATCAGCGCCCTTGGATATTATCCAAACCCGTTGGACCCCGATCGCAAAACATCCCAGACCGCTGTGTCGCACCTGCGCAAGGTGATCAAGGCCTCCTCGATGCTGGGGATTCACCACGTGAATACCTTTGTGGGACGCGACTGGACGAAGTCGGTCGATGACAACTGGCCGCGATTTTTGAAGACCTGGAAACCGCTGGTGAAATTCGCCGAGGAGCATGGTGTTTTGATCGGAATTGAAAATTGCGCCATGCTGTTCACCGGGGATGAATGGCCCGGCGGCAAGAACCTGGCCTGCACGCCAAAGATCTGGCGCCGGATGTTCCACGACATTCCGTCGCCCAATTTCGGATTGAATTACGACCCGTCGCACCTGGTCTGGATGCACATGGACTGGGAAAAGCCGCTCCAAGAATTCGCCAGTCGGCTGCATCATTTGCACGCCAAGGATGTTCGCATGGATCAGGACGCGCTCGATGACGTGGGGATCCTCGCTACGCCGCTGGAATTTCATCAGCCGCGCATTCCCGGTTATGGCGAAATCGATTGGGGACGCTACCTCGGAACGGTGCGTGAAATCGGATACCAAGGTCCTGTCTGCATCGAGGTGGAGGACGACACTTTCGGCAAATCCCTGCGCGGCCGCAAGGACGCCGTCCGGGTCGCCGGAAATGTCCTCCGTCCTTATTTCTAAAGCGGATTCCAAGTCATCCGTTCATCGCAAAAACTTTCATTAAACCATTCCTCGCCGCACCCGAACCTCCGCCCTTTGCCGTATGAAATACACCTACAAAGACCTGGCCAAAACGATCGATCACTCGCTGCTGCATCCGACCATGACCGACGAGGAACTGGAGGAAGGCTGCAAGCTGGCCGCCGAATACAAGGTCGCTTCCGTCTGCATCAAGCCGTATTTCGTGAAACGGGCGGCGGAACTGTTGAAGGGATCGGACGTGGCGGTCGGCTGTGTCATTGGATTCCCCCACGGAAGCTCCACCACCGAGTCCAAGCGGTATGAGACCGAACTGGCGTGCAAGGACGGAGCGAAGGAGATCGACATGGTCATCA
>DATKEE010000382.1:0-7226 GCA_035544555.1 Candidatus Methylomirabilota bacterium | reverse complement strand
AGCTTTTCCCGGTCGGCCTCCATCGCGGTTCTCGTTTTTTGCCAGTCGGCAAAGTGCGGCCAGACGAACCAGACATTGACGACGACGAAAACAATGATGCCGACGATGACAACGAACCGTCTTTCCTGGGGGCGAAGATTGAGTTTGCCGAGGAAAGAACTCATTGAAACTCCCCCTCGCTCAGGGTGCAGTCGAAATCCCATCGCAGCATCCGGGCGTCCGTGGTGAATCTCGGCGCGACGCGGGTGAACAACAGATGGCCGTCCACGGTGTATTTGCTCAAGGCCTCGTTGAAATCCGTCAGAGCGGCTTCGCTGCCCGGCGGCGCGGTGCCGCGCAGGGCCAGGCGTTCCCCGTTCTGGAAGCGGAAATCGTCGAGAACCGCGTCGGTCGGAAGCAGGCGGGCGACGGCCTCCCAGCATTGTAGCGCGCCGTATTTCAACCTCTGGCGTTCCTCGAGCACACCGAGGCGGGCCTCGTTGCGAATGGCGTTGGTGTAGGTCTGGCTCAGGCCGGCCACCTGACTCCGAAGCTGGTCATGCTGGTATTCGAGAACCTGGAGCGCTCCAAAATAGGCGAGCACACCGAGCATGTACAAAGCGATGACCGCGCCGACGCCGCGCATCCAGAGCCCATCGACGTACTGCTGCCGGTAGCGGGCAACGTATTCCGCGGGAACAAGATTCGTGGCCGTGTCCGCCTTCACAGCCCGTTCCGCGGAAAGGGCCGCCAGTTCTTCGGACGGCCGGGGGGGGATCACATCGATCTGTTGCTCCGTCACCGTCGAGAGCAGCGGCACCCATTCGGCCGCCGTGGCCTCGTCGGCGACCACGTGCCAGCGCGGGGAAGAGGTCAACCATCCCTCGATGTCGCCCGCCCAGGCCATTTGATGGAGTTCATTGCGCAGGATGTCCGTGGCCTGATCGGAATTCGGCACCCGCAGGAGGGCGAGGTTCCGCAACCGTCCCCCGTACCACCAGGCGACCAGCGCGCGGCGGTTGCCGGGTTCCGCTGACGGCTCGGGATAAATCCAGGCGCCGTCGGCGGTGGGTTCGGTCGCGATCAATTGATCGAGAAATGGCAGATCGAGCCGGTCCGCGATGTAGCCCTGGCGTTCCAGGCCGCCGAGGTAAGCTTCGATGGTCTGGCGCGGGACAATGACGACGATGACGGTCTGAAGCTCTTCCGATTCACCGCGCGTGGGAAACACCTCGAGCGTCCAGAGAATCTGGCCCACCGGCAGCGGGGAAAGCTTTTCCAGTTGCAATTCCACCATGTTCGTCGTCTCGGCGAGGTTCACGGCGGGGAGCTGGACGACGCGGAGGAAGACATTCTCGGGCGGGAGCCAGGCCAGGTTCAGCCGGCGATGGAAAAGCATGTGCCAGTCCCTGGCCACGCGCCGCGCCGGAGGAGGCTCATCGGGTCCCAGCGATTGATCCCGGATCGATGCGGGAAGTCCCTTGTCAACGGAGAACTGCCAGAGACGGCGCCGGCCGGGCTGGGGGTCGAAAACGTTGCAGGAATGCCAGCGCGCCATGCTCAACCTCCGGGCCAGGGTCCGGCCTTGGGATCATCCACCAGGGACGCCAGATGTTCCTCGGTCTGGGTGACCCGCAGGACCTCCTCGATGGTGGTGAGCCCGGCCCGCACCTTGTTCCAGCCGTCGGTCCGCAATGTGCGCATCCCCTGCTCGATGGCCCTCTGCGCGATGGTGGATGCGGCGGAACGATTCAACACCAGCGGCCGGATGGCCTCGTTGAGAATGAGCAGTTCGTAAATCCCCATCCGGCCCTGATAACCAAACTGCCGGCATTCCTCGCATCCGGTCCCGCGCCAGAACTTCGCCGTCTCGATCTCGTCGGCCGGAAAGCCGATCTTCGCCAGATAGTCGCGTTCGACCTTTTGATCGGTCTTGCAGTGGGGACAAATGGTGCGGACCAGTCGCTGGGCCATGACGGCTTCCACGGAGGAGGCGACCAGGAATGGCTCGATGCCCATGTCGATCAACCGGGTGAAGGCGCTGGGGGCATCGTTCGTGTGCAGCGTGCTGAAGACGAGGTGCCCGGTGAGCGCGGCGCGGATCGCGATCTCGGCCGTTTCGAGGTCGCGAATCTCCCCCACCATGATCACGTTCGGGTCCTGGCGCAGGATGTGGCGCAGGCCCATGGCGAACGTCAGGCCGATGTCCGAACGCACGGCGATCTGGTTGATCCCCTTCAGTTCGTACTCGACCGGTTCCTCGATGGTGATGATCCGTTTCTGGATTGAATTGATCGTGCTGAGAAAGGCGTAAAGCGACGTGGACTTGCCGGATCCCGTGGGGCCCGTCACCAGCAGGATGCCGTGCGGCTTGACGATGATTTCGCGGATGGCCTGCTCCTCCAGCGGCGAAAACCCCAGCTTGTCGAGACTCAAAAAAATCTTCCCGCGCGTCAGCAGCCGCAGCGAGACGCTCTCTCCATACACGGTCGGCACGGTGGACACCCGGATGTCGAGTTCCTCGCCCTTGATCCGGACATTGATGCGCCCGTCCTGGGGGAGCCGTTTCTCGGAGATGTTCATTCCGGACATCACCTTGATGCGGGAGATCAGCGCCGCCTGATAGCGTTTCAACTGCGGCGGCATCGGTGTCTGATGCAGAATGCCGTCGATGCGATACCGGATGCGCAGCTCATCCTCGCAGGGTTCGAAGTGAATGTCCGTCGCGCGATCCTTGAACGCCTCCCAGATGATCTGATTGACGAATTTGATCACGCTGGCCTCCTGGTCGCCCTCCGTGATCTCCTTGTCCTCGCCCACGAGCAGTTCGAGCGGTTCGTCCGTGGCGATTTCGTCCAGCGTTTCCGCGCCGACGCCATAGTATTTCTTGAGGGCCTTTTCGATTTCCGCGCGCGGACACAGCGCAAACTGCACCGCGCAGCCCGCGTCGAACTCGACGGCGTTCAACATGGCGGGATCGAAGGGATCGGCCACGGCGACCTGCAGGACCTCGTTTTCGAACGCGACCGGCAGCACGGAATACTGGAAGGCGACCTTGGTGGAAATGCGGGCGCGGACCTCGGGCGGGACACTGAGCCGGGGAAGATCGACATAGGGCCACTGGAGCACCGTGGCGAGTTGCTGGAGGAACTTCTCTTCGGACAGGCCGCATTCACGGCTGAGAAACCCGACCAGCGTGTCCTGCGACCCGTTCTGGGCGGCCACCCGCCACGCCTTGAGCCACTCATCGAACTGCTGTGGCGTGGCCAGCGCGGCCTGAGCGAACACATTCTTGATGGATACAAATGCCATTGAATCGCGGTCTGGTGTCTGAAAACAACGGAACTTAGGAAAAGTTGCGGAACAGGTCAAAGGATTTGGGAATCAGCGCATTGAGCGCGACAACCCCGGCCGGCCTCCCGACGGCCATTTCCCCCCGGGCATCTGTGGCGGAGGAGACCAGGCGGGGGGGTATCGAGTTCAGTTCCGGGTCACATCCGCTCCAGGGCACGGTCGAGCCGTCGGAGCACACGCTCCTGCCCCAGCACTTCCAGCAAATGGTAGAGGCTCGGCCCCGCGGCCGCCCCGGTGCAGGCCACCCGGCAGGGATGAACAAGGGCGCGGGGTTTGACGCCCAGCCCGGCCGCGGTCTGCTTCAAGACGGTTTCCAGAGTGGCGGCGTCGAACGGGTCCGTCACCGCAAACGCCTCGCGCAGCTTTTGCAACTGTTCCCTGTTGTCCGGGATCAGCACCGACCCGGCGGCCTCCGCATCGAAGCTGACTTCGTCTGTGAAATAGAATCCCCCGTAGGCCGGCAGTTCCGAAAACTCGCGCACCTTGCCACGACAAGTCTCCAACGCGCGGCGAACATAGCCGGCGTCACACCGGTCCAATTCCACACCCGCCCTCTTGAAAGCCGTCACGGCGCATTCCTGGAAGCGGCCGGGGTCCAACTGCCGCACATATTCCGCGTTCAACCATTTCAGCTTCTCCAGATCGAACCGGGCGTTGTGACGAAGCACCTGGGGGAGATCGAAAAGCCCGATCATTTCCTTCAAGCCCAGGATTTCGCGATTGTCCTTGGGCGACCACCCGAGCAGACAGAGGTAATTGCGCACGGCCTCGGGCAGGTAACCTTCATCCAGGTAGGTCGTCAGCGACGCTCCCTGATCGCGCTTGCTCATCTTGGTTCCGTCCGGATTCAAAATGAGCGGTATGTGCCCGTAAAGAGGCGGCTCGTCTCCAAACGCTCGAAAGAGCGCAATGTGTTTGGCCGTGTTGGAAAGATGATCCTCCCCGCGAATCACGTGCGTGATGCCCATCTCGAGATCGTCCACCACATTGACCAGGTGAAACACGGGCTGGCCATCGGACCGCACGATCACAAAATCCGGATCCGCCTGCTCGCGATCCGTGAGTTCTCGAGTCACCTCCCCCACCACGAGATCCGGAATGACCACCGGCCGGCGGTCCATCCGGAACTTGACGGCACCCTCGTGATCGTAGGCCAGTCCCTTGTCCTTCAATTCCCGCACTCGCCGACGATACACATCGCCACGCCGCGACTGGAAGTACGGGCCGGAATCGCCTTTGTCCGGTCCGTCGGGCGCGCCATTGACCGGGCCTTCGTCCCAATCGAGCCCCAGCCAGCGGAGTCCATTGAGAATCACCTCCACCGCCTCCCGGGTATTGCGCGCCGCGTCGGTGTCCTCGATCCGCAACACGAAACTGCCGCCCGTGTGACGCGCGTAGAGCCAGTTGAACAGGGCGGTGCGCGCGCCGCCAATGTGCAGAAACCCGGTTGGGCTGGGGGCAAATCGAACTCGTACACTCATGGGACTCTCTTCCCCGACAGGCCTCTGGTTCGTTGTGAACGGTCCCGTAAGGGATGGCACTTTACGGATTCCATCCACGCCGGCGCAAGTTCAGGAACGGCGTGCAATTTGCCGACGCCGGGGGTGCCTTGATGAATGACTCTTCATGAAATCCGGCAAAGGCTGGGGAACCATTGCCAGGGCTCATGACGTCAAACTGGGCCCTCTGGTAGAATCCAGCGGGCGCCGGAGGTCAGGGCAGAATCTGGCCGCGGATTTCGCCGCCGGGATTCGCCCCCGTGTGGATGTTCACGTAAGTGAGTCCCTGGACGAGGGACAGCACCGTGTTCGCATCCAGCGTCAACTGGCCCGAATACCGTCCTGAAGTATCGAGGTTTCCCACGGCGAGCGGGTTGAGCCCGATGAGCACATCCGCGGATTGTTCGAGGGTCGCCGGTCCATGAATGTGCGCGGCCGAGGGAGCACCGCTCAGTCCGGAATAGCTCACCTCCAATTGCAGCAAATGATTGTCGAGTGTGAAGGTTCCCGCGCCGACGCCCATCGTATCGACCGGGTCCGGCCGTTCGTTCGATCCATTCAAGCGGGCAATGAAATACCGCCGCCCCGGCGCGGACAGTTGGCCGCGGATCTCGCCTCCGGAATTGTCACCCGTGTGGATGTTCACATAGGTCAGTCCACTCAACACGGCGAGAACATTGGCGTGACTCAGCGTCATTGTTCCCTGCAAGGTTCCCGAAACCCCCAAGCCGCCTGCTGCGGTCATCCCCTGGATCACGCCTGCCGATTGTTCGATCGTGGCCGTCCCATGCAAATGCGCCGCCGTGGCCGTTCCGGAGAGATCGCTGTAACTGATGTCGTAGGTCAACTCATGCCCCTGAAGGGTCAATGTTCCGGAACCGTTACCGGACGTGGTGACCGGATTCGGCCGGACGGCATCACCGGACAGTGTGATGTCGAACACCACCTGGTTCACCAACCGGAAGAATCCCGTGGACTCACCGGCCGGGACCACGGCGCTTGTCCCCTCGATGGTGGTGACATCGGTCCAGGCGGCGTCCTCCAGGGATGTCTTGTGTTGCACGGTGAATGGCCCCTGGCCTCCCGCCCAATTCAGCGTCAGCGTGGTGTCCATCAGATTCGCGTCTGTGAACGTGGCGATGGCCGCTTGCGCCGGCGCAACCGCTCCCGCGGCATACGTGAAAAAGTCCACATCCAACGCCCCGCTCTGCCCGGTGGAACCCGCGCCCATTCCCAGGTAGGTGATGTCGCCAAAATCCGAGCCGCTGCCCGCCGTGACATGAAACGTTCGCGGCGCCAGGCTGCCGTCCAGATAGACCTCCACCCGATGGGTCCCTCCGCCGCTCGTGTCCCCCTCGAGGGTGATCCAGAACTCGTGCCACCGCGTTGGATCCAGCGGCAACACATTGGCCGTTCCCGCCTCGCCCGAGTCCACCGTTCCCGAAATCGCGCTCCCGTTGAGGTTGTTCATCAACAAGCCCGCAATCGATCCCGTATCCCCGGCTGTTGCGAGGGAAAACGAGATGATGCCACCCGACGCCTGCTTGATGCCGAAATTGCCCTTGCCCCCATCGTGGATGAGATAGCCGTCGCCATTCGAAGGGTAAGGCTGCGGCCCCGCCCCGTCCGGATTTCCCGCCGGATGCAGTTCGTCCAACAAACCCGCCGTCGCCACCCGCGCGCGGAAATAAAGCGTCACTCCGTCATCGAGCAGGGTCGCTGAGGCTCCCTCCGCCGTGAGATCCCTTCCGAAGTAGATTTTCCGGTTGCTCGGAATCGGGTCGTCTCCCGGGAATCCATGGTCGCGAGGTTCGCCTGCATCCTGAATTCGCAACACCCCGTCCACCGTGCCGACTCCGCCGGGACGATTGGCATCCCCCAAAGTGCCGCCCACATCCGATCCATCCCAGGCATCCGAACCATTGTCATGACTCCAACTCCCATCCAGTGAGGTGAATCCCGAATCAGGGGCGCCGGCCGTCGCCGCGCTTCCGTCCATGATGTAAGTCCAGCCTCCCGGAGGCGGGTCATACAACCCGGCAACCGGCGCTTCCACCATGCCCTGAGTCAGCTCGACGGGCAGCGCGAATGGCGTCGTGTGAGCGCGTCCCCGCGTGATGCCGGGATCGTCCGCCGAAAAACTGGCCGCCACCGTCACCCGCGTCCCGGCCGTCAGCCCCAGCGAGAAGATGTCGAACTCGAACTCCCCTGCCGTTGAATTCAAGTCTTCAGGACCGCCTTCCAGGAATGATCCCAGCCAGGTTTCTCCCTGCACAAAGCCCTCAGGCAACTCGGGGAACTCGAACAACACGCCATTACTCAAACCGATGGGGTCCGGCAGATACACATCGAGGATCAGGTTGGAAAAGATATTGGTCTCGTTGGTCAGCGGGG
>DATKEE010000381.1:0-6129 GCA_035544555.1 Candidatus Methylomirabilota bacterium | reverse complement strand
TGAGTGACCGGTTGTGCCGATGACGATCGCCTTGCCACGTTCAGCGCAGAGTCCCGCGGCGGGCAGGGTGGCGGCGTGGAGGCTGAAATCGATGAGGACGTCGGCCTTGTCCATTACGGCGCCCAGATCATCGCCCTGGTCCACCGTGGCCACAATTTGGAGTCCGGGATGAAGGGGGGCGCAGTCGATGAGCGCCTTGCCCATGCGGCCCTTGTGTCCATGGATGAGGATCTTGATCATCGTGTCGGAGGCGGGTGGAACGGCGCCGGCGCCCGGCAGTGGCTCAGTTCTTCAGGAGTCCGGTTGCCTTCAAAGTATTCCGGAGACGTTCTCGGTGATTGGGATCGAGCGGGACAAGCGGGAGACGGTATTCCTCGTCAATCCGGCCGAGCATGGCAAGGGCGGCCTTGATCGGAACGGGATTCGTTTCGATGAAGAGATCCTTGAAGAGGGAAAAGTATTTCGAGTGCAGCTTGAGCGCGAGGCCGGGTTTGCCCATTTGGAAGGCCTTCACCATGCGGCTGACCTCCATGGGAATGAGATTCGACGCGACGCTGATCACGCCGTCGGCGCCGACCGCCAGGAAGGGCAGGGTGAGGGAGTCATCGCCGCTAAGGATGGTGAATTTCGGTCCGAGGGTGGAGCGGAGCTGGCTGACACGATCTGAGCTGCCGCCGGCCTCCTTGATGCCGATGATGTTCAAGCTGTCGAGGCACAGGCGGCGGACGGTTTCCACGGCGATGTCGATGACGCAACGGCCGGGAATGCTGTAGAGGATGATGGGGAGGCGGGTGGCGCGTGCGATGGCGTGGAAGTGCTGGAAAAGACCTTCCTGGGAGGGCTTGTTGTAGTAAGGGGCGACCTGAAGCGAGGCATCGGCGCCGGCTTCCTCGGCGGCCTTGGTGAGGTAGATGGCTTCGGTGGTGGAATTGCCACCGGTGCCGGCGATGACCTTGATTCGGCCGGCGGCCATTTCGACGGCGAGTTCGATGACGCGGACATGTTCCTCGTAATCGAGGGAGGGGGATTCACCGGTGGTGCCGACGGGGACGATGCCGTCGATGCCGGCCTTGATCTGCGCCTTGATGAGGCGTTCAAGGGCGGGCTCATCGATCTGGCCGCGCTTGAACGGCGTGACGATGGCTGTGTGGGTTCCGGTAAACGTGTGATTTCCCATGCGGAATCGGCGGGTAAGTTCAAGGAACAGGCCGGGTTTGGCCAGTCTGTATTTTGGCAGCGGTTCAGAGCCTGTTTTAAGGACGGAGGCTGATCTCAACAGTCGCGCCCTGCGGGGTGCGACGGATTAGAGTTCGATGCGGCCATCGAAGACGAAGTCGGCGGGCCCGGTCAGGCGGACGTCGGTGAAGCGGCCCTGATTCTCCTTGAAGGCCACCTGAAGGGTGTCGCCACCCTGGACCTGGACTTTGACGGGTGAGCGGAAGGCGTTGAGGCGGGCGGAGACCAGGGCGGCGGCGGTGACTCCGGTGCCGCAGGCGAGGGTTTCGCCTTCGACTCCGCGTTCGTAGGTGCGGACCCTGATGAATCGGGGGCCGCGGAGTTGGACGAAGTTCACGTTGGTGCCTTTGGGGGCGAATATCTTGTGATGACGGATGGCGCTGCCAAGTGGTTGCACCATGGCACGGTCGGCGTTGGGCACGATCAGGACGGCGTGGGGGACGCCGGTGTTCACCGAATGCAAGGTCAGTTTGCGGTCTTCGACATCGAGTTCCCGGTCCAGTCGGAGGTCTGTCGGTTCGGTGAGATTGACGGTGACGCGGGAGCCCTTGAAACGGGCGGTGATGATGCCGGCGCCGGTTTCGAAGCGGACGTCTCCACTGGCGCGGGTGAGGCGTCGGGCGAAACGGGCGAAGCATCGCGCGCCGTTGCCGCACATGGACGCGGAGCTGCCATCGCTGTTGTAGAACTGCCACGCCCAGTCGGCTTGTCCGGATCGTGGCGGAACGAGGAGAAACAGCCCATCGGCGCCGATGCCGCGATGACGATCACAGAGGCGGACGACCTGCGCGCGGGTGAGACGGATTTTTCGGCGGCGGTTGTCGATGAGAATGAAGTCATTCCCCGCGCCGTTCATTTTGGTGAACTCCAGCGTCATGCGGCGGAAACTAGCGGCAGGGGGGTGAAGGTCCAAGTGGATTCTGGATTCAATTGGCGTGCAGGGGTGGAGGGATTCTGCTTTTCTGAACCGGATGATTCTACGCGCGCGCCAGTTCGAGTATCGATTTCCGCGGCCGACGCTGGTGATGGGGGTGTTGAACGTCACGCCTGATTCGTTTTCGGACGGGGGTCGGTACGGGGATGTCGAACGGGCGGTGGAGCATGCCTTGCGGATGGTGGAGGAGGGGGCGGACTGGATCGACGTGGGGGGTGAATCGACCCGGCCGGGGGCGGGGGCGGTGAGCGAGGAGGAGGAACTGCGCCGGGTGATTCCGGTGATTGGCCGGTTGCGGGAACGGACCGGGGTGCCGCTGTCGATTGACACTCAAAAGGCCGGGGTGGCGCGGGCGGCTCTGGCGGAGGGGGCGTGCCTTGTGAACGACATTGCGGCAAATCGCGAGGACCCGGCGATGTGGGAGGTGGTGGCGGAGGCGGAGGCGGGTTATGTGGTGATGCACATGCGGGGAACACCCCGGACGATGCAGGATCAGCCGGTGTACGGGGACGTCGTGGCGGAGGTGGATGAATTCTTCGGCGAGCGGCTGCGTCGGTTGGAGGGGGCGGGTGTGGCGTTGGAGCGGGTGATATTGGACGTGGGGATCGGGTTTGGAAAGAGTCTCCGGCACAATTTGCAGTTGCTCGCGGCGGGCGGGGGTTCTAAAAAGAGGCAACGCCCGCGCCTGCTCGGAGTCTCGCGAAAGTCATTTATCGGGAATCTTCTGGGTGTTCCGGTGGAGCGGCGGCTGCCGGCCTCGCTGGCGTGCGCCTGCTGGTCGGTCGGGAGCGGCGGGGCGGAAATCATCCGGGTGCATGATGTGGCGGAAACCGTACAGGCCTTGCGCATGGTTGAGGCCATTCTGGAAGAGCGTGACGAATGTTTTGGAATGTCCTGAAGGACAGTTGGGGGCCCGCGATCGAGATCACCATTCTCTGGGTGGTGATCTACCACGCCTTCATGTTCATGCGCGGGACGCGGGGCTGGCCGGTGGCGGTGGGGTTTGTCGTCCTGATGCTGCTGACATTGATGACGACCGTGTTGAAGCTGGAGGTGTTGAACTGGATTTTGCAGGCGTTCTTCGCGGTGTCGGCCTTCGCCGTTCTGGTGATCTTCCAGCCCGAATTGCGCCGGATTCTGGCCGAGCTGGGCACGCTGCAACTGTTCACGTCCGCCCATGAGCAGCGCGAGAACATCGAGGTGATCATCGACACGGTCGAGCGCCTTTCGGATGTGCGCATCGGGGCGTTGATCGCGATCGAGCAATCCATCCAGCTTCAGGACGCGGTGGAGTCGGGGGTTGTGGTGGATTGCGAGGCCACGCCGGAGATGCTCGAGACGATCTTCTTTCCGAACAACGCGATCCACGACGGGGGAGTGATCATCAAGGGGGATCGGATTGCCTTTGCCGCCTGCATTTTTCCGCTGACGCAACGCCAGGATCTTTCCAAGTCCACCGGCACGCGGCATCGCGCGGCGATCGGTTTGAGTGAGGAGACGGACGCGGTGGTGGTGGTGGTTTCCGAGGAAACGGGATCGATCTCCTACGCCTACAAGGGTCAGTTGGTGAGGGGGGTGACGCTGGAGGAACTTCGGTCCTTCCTGACCTCGGTGTTTGTGAGTCGGGCCAAGTCGCGGAGTGTTTTTGACTGGTTCCGCTCATTTGGGAGGAATCGGGAACGGGAACGCCCCCGGGCGGCGGTGGTTGAGAAGGAGGAGGAGGAGGCCGCCTGACCATGCCGATGCGGGACTACATTCTCAACAATCTGACCTGGAAGCTGTTGTCCCTCTTCCTGGCGGTGCTGATCTGGAGTGTGATCAAGAACAAGATGCCGAGGTCGCCGGATGGCACGGCGGTGCCGCGCACGGAGGTGACGACGGTGAGCGAATTCTCCTTTCAGGCGCTGCCGGTGCAGGTGGTTGTCAGCCCGGACACGCCGACGCGGCAGTTCGAGCTGGATCCGGAAACCGTCCAGGTGCGGCTTCAAGGGGACGATGACGTGTTGAGGGCGTTGCTTCAGGAGGAGGTGGCGGTGTGGGTGGATGTGCGTCGGTTTGAGGGGGAGGGGCCGAGGCGATTACCGGTGCGGTCCGCGGCGCCGGATCATGTCACGGTGATTGAGGTGTATCCAGCCGAGGTGCGGGTGCGTGTGAGCAGAGCGGAGGCTCGGGATGAGCAGGAGGTCGAGGAGGACCCCGTCCCCGAGACGGAAGACGAGCCGGTGAGCGAAACGGAGACGGAAGCCCGG
This sequence comes from Candidatus Methylomirabilota bacterium, assembly GCA_035544555.1. Lineage (GTDB taxonomy): Bacteria > Verrucomicrobiota > Verrucomicrobiia > Limisphaerales > DATKEE01 > DATKEE01. The sequence goes on along the minus strand of DATKEE010000381.1, from coordinate 1,710 downwards.
GAGGATTTCGAAACGGAAGGAACATGACGAATCCACGAAAGATTTTTGGGACCGACGGTGTGCGGGGCACGGCGAACATCGAGCCGGTGACGGCCGAAACGGCGCTGAAGCTGGGCCGGGCGGCCGGCTATGTCTTCAAGAATCTCGAGACGCAGCCGCGCGGGCGGGGCAATCACAAGATCGTGATCGGCAAGGACACGAGGCTGTCCGGCTACATGATCGAGAACGCGATTTCCTCGGGTATTCTGTCGATGGGGGTGGATGTTTTGTTCATCGGGCCGCTGCCGACGCCGGGAGTGGCCTATGTGACCCGGAGCCTGCGCGCGGATGCGGGCATTGTGATCACGGCCTCCCACAACCCGTATGATGACAATGGCATCAAGTTCTTCCGCGCGGACGGTTACAAGCTGGACGACAGCGTTGAACAGCGCATCGAGGAGCTTGTGTTTTCCGGGAACAGCGAGGCTCTGCACCCATCGGCGGCGGAGATTGGGAAGGCGGTGCGCATTGATGACGCGTTGGGGCGGTACATCGAGTACGCCAAGGCCTCATTGCCGCGGGGACTGACGCTGGAGGGGATGCGAATCGTGGTGGATTGCGCGCATGGCGCCGCCTACAAGGCCACGCCCTGCGTGCTGCGTGAACTCGGCGCGGAGACGATCGTTTACGGCAATGATCCGGACGGCAAGAACATCAATCTGAAGTGCGGCTCGATGCATCCGGAACGGCTTTGCGTGAAGGTGCGGGAACACGGGGCTCACATCGGGATCGCGCATGACGGCGACGCGGACCGGGTGTTGTTGTGCGACGAGAACGGGACGTTGATCGATGGCGACGACATCATGGCGATCGCGGGCCTCGATTTGATCGAACAGGGAATGCTGGCGGGGAAGACGGTGGTTGCCACGGTCATGAGCAACGCGGGGCTCGACGCGGTGATCGGGGCGGCGGGCGGGCGCGTGGTGCGGACGGCCGTGGGCGACAAGAACGTGATCGACGAAATGCTGCGTCACGATTTCAACTTTGGCGGGGAACAGAGCGGGCATCTGATCTTCCGCGATTTTGGCACGACGGGCGACGGACTGGTGGCGGCACTGCAGATTCTCAGGATCATGAAGGCCCGGGACAAGCGGCTTACCGAGCTGGCGGCGGTCTGGACACGGTTTCCACAATTGGTCACGAACATCCGCGTGCGTGAGAAGCGTCCCTTCGAGGAGATTCCCGAGGTGCTCCGATTGGTGGGAGAGGCTGAGGCGGTGGTCAAAAAGGAGGGTGGCCGCGTGTTGTTGAGGTATTCGGGAACGGAACCGAAGGCGCGATTGCTGATTGAAGGACGGGCATCGGCCACCCTGGAAGACTGGAGCCGGCGCATTGCCGAGGTCATCCGCCGCGAAGTGGGGGAGTGAGGGGGAGATCAGGGGTAAAAGAGGCGGCGGCGGGAGAGTTCGGATCCGTCACCAGACCAGGAGATCCCGAGGCAGGCGGGCGACGAGGAGGTCCGGCAGGCGGGTATCCACGGATCCTTCCACGGAGCGTTCCATGTTCACGTGGCCGTCGGAGAACACGACGTTTGCCGCCTCCTGGTGTCGGAAGTGCGCGGTGGGTTCGGAAGCATTGACGTAATAGAACTCCTCCAACATGGGGTGTTCGGGGGAGGCGGGTGGCTGGAAATCATTGATCTGGGCGGCATCGGCAAGGAAGACGGTGCCC
>DATKEE010000380.1:0-4768 GCA_035544555.1 Candidatus Methylomirabilota bacterium | reverse complement strand
GGCTGAAAGACGCCGCTCAGGCTCCGTGGCCAAAGGCGGGACGCGGTCCGGGCGGAATATCCGCGGGCGGCCGGGCGGCGAGTAATTCACGGGCCTTCTGACGAATGATCTTCTCGCAACGCGCCAGTTCCTCACGCCGCTGCTGGAGGTAATCGTCGGCGATCGCCTGGAGGTCGTCGATGTTGTAAAGATACACGTTCTCGAGAAAGTTCACCTCGGGCGCGATGTCGCGCGGGACGGCGATGTCGATGAGCAACAGGGGCCGGTGATGACGGGACTTGAGCAGCGGTTCGAGACGGGCGCGGTCCAGAACGTAATGGGGCGCCGCGGTGCTGCTGATCACGATGTCGATGTCCGCGAATTCCTCCACCCATTCGTCGAAGTGGACGGCGCGACCGCCGAGTTCCCGGGCGAGGGCGATGGCGCGTTCATGGGAGCGGTTTGACACGATGATGCTTCGGGCGCCGCGGCTGAGCAGCGCGCGCGCGGTTTTCTCGCTGGTTTCACCGGCGCCGATGACCATGACCTGGCGATCTTCGAGCGAGGAGAAGATTTTCTCGGCGAGTTCGACCGAGACGGAACCGACCGAGGTGCTGCCGCGTTGGATGTGGGTTTCGGTGCGGAGTTGTTTGGCGACATTGAAGGCGCGTTGAAAGGCCCTGTTGAGGTGGCGGCCGGTGCGCTGGTGATCGAGGGCGATTTGATAGGCCTTCTTGAGCTGGCCGAGGATTTCCGTCTCACCAAGGACCATGGAGTCGAGTCCGCCGGCGACCTTGAAGAGGTGCTCGAGACTGGCGGGTTCCTCGAGGCGGTAGAACACGTCATCGGATGGTTCGAGGATTTCGCGGCCGTCGGTGAGAAAACGTTCCAGGGCGCCGAACACGTCGCCGGCGCGAAGGGAGGTGGCGACGTAGAGTTCGACGCGGTTGCAGGTGGACAGAATGACGGCTTCCTCGGCGACTCCCGAGGCGCACAGGCGGTCGAGGGCATCGGGAATCCTGGATTCCGCGAACGCGAAGCGTTCCCGCACCTCGACCGGCGAGGAATGATGGCTCAGACCCAGGACGATGATCGGCATCTTGGTAACCTGTCGAAACGGCTCATGGACGGCGTCACGGTTGATGGGCGGGCGAGAGCAGAATGAAACCCCAGAAGGTCAGCATGACGAACGCAAAGCTGCCGACGGCGCCCCAGGCAATCCGGTGGCCGCTTTGTTTCCACCACCAGCGCATGCCGAGGAGCACGAGGTAGAGAGCCCAGACGAACAGTGACCAGTTGATCATGGGATCGCTCTGGAAGAGCACGCCATATTTCCGGTGCATCAAAACCGGGCTGAGCGACAGTCCGGCGGTCAGGAGGATGAATCCGACCACGAGCAACCGGCTGGTGACCCATTCCATCCGTTCGATGGGCGGCAGCAGGGACAGCACCGCGCGGAGTTTGTTGAACTTCAGATTGTGTTCCTGCGTGAGGTACATGAGGCCGGCGATGCAACTCAGGCCGAAGGCGCCGATGGACAGCAACACCAGCGCGGCGTGGAGACTGCCCAGTCCGCCGGAGAAGTCCGGCCGCGGACCCGGCGGCGGGTCGAGGGACGGCATCAGGGCGAACACGCCGACCACGAACAGGACGGGGGACGCGAAGGCTCCGAGGAAGCGCAACCGGGACCAGGCACCGAACACCAGGTAGGAGGCAACGATGGTCCAGGCGATGAAAGTGATCGCCTCATACAGATTCGTCACCGGGCATCGTTCAAACGAGAAACCGCGTTTGACCATGGCGACGGTGTGGAAAACGAATGCGGTGGCGAGGAGGACGTAATTGAGGCGGTTGTCCTGCCGGAAACCCTTCCGCCAGAGGAAGACCGAGTACAACATGCTGCAGCCGTAGATCACCACGGCCAGCAGAAAGAAGTTGCGGTCGGTCAGAGCGCTCACGGGTGCAGGTTAATGCAGCCGGAGGGGGCCGCAAGGGGGAAGTGGACGTAAGCCGCGTCGCGCAAAGGTCCTGCCTTCCAGCAGCACCGGACCTCCCCCCAGGATCAATACTTCGGTACGGAAGGATCGATTTGCTCGGCCCAGGCGGTGATGCCGCCGTTGACGCTCTTGGCGTATTTGAAGCCCTGTTCCTTGAGGAACCTGACCGCTTTCATCGAACGCACGCCGCTCTTGCAATGCACATAGATCCGCTGGTTGGGATCCAGTTCGGTGAAGCGCCGCGGCAACTCGTCGAGGGGAACTTGGGGAACGCCGTCGATGTGGGCAATCTCATATTCGTCCGGGCCGCGAACGTCGATGACTTTGATTCCAAGCCCGGCATCCTCGAGCGCGAGCTTCATCTCGTGGACAGTGACCTCGTCGGGATCGAGCGCGGTGTCCTCCGGTTGATCCGGAATGCCGCAGAACTGGTCGTAGTCGATGAGTTCCTTGATGGTGGGGTGGTCCCCGCAGATGGGGCACTGGGGATCACGGCGGAGCTTGAGTTCGCGGAACTTCATGTCCAGCGCGTTGAAGAGCACCAGCCGGTTGATGAGAGGCGTCCCGATCCCGAGCGCGAGCTTAAGAATCTCATTCGCCTGCATGCAGCCGATGATGCCGGGCAGGACGCCGAGCACGCCGCCTTCGGCGCAACTGGGAACCATCCCGGGCGGGGGCGGTTCCGGGTATAGACAGCGGTAGCACGGGCCGCCGAGGTGCGGGGCAAAGACGCTGGCCTGGCCCTCGAAACGAAAGATCGACCCATAGACGTTCGGCTTTTTCAGCAGCACGCACGCGTCGTTCGTCAGGTAACGGGTCGGAAAATTGTCCGTGCCATCCACGACGATGTCGTAGGAGCGGATGATGTCGAGGGCGTTCTCGCTGGAGAGGCGGGTGTTGTGGAGGACGACCTCGACGTTGGGATTGATGCCGGCGAGGGTTTCCCTGGCGGAGTCACCCTTCGGACGGCCGACGTCCCCGGTGCCGTGGATGATTTGCCGCTGGAGGTTGGAGAAATCGACCGCGTCAAAATCGACGATGCCGATGCGGCCGATGCCGGCGGCGGCGAGGTAGAGGGAGATGGGGGAGCCGAGTCCGCCGGCCCCAATGCAAAGCACGCTGGTGGATTTCAGGCGTTTCTGTCCCGCCATGCCCACCTCGGGCAGAATGAGGTGGCGTGAGTATCGGCGGATTTCATCGTTGTTTAATTCCATGGCTCTGTATATGTCGGGCAGCGTAATTGAGGGCCGTTATAAATCAAGCCGGCAGCGGCAGGGATGGCAAGTGGCGCGTCACGAACGCATACCGGGAACAACGACAATGACTTCAGCGAACCCGCATTCCACCCGGCCCGCGACGGCGGCGGCCCTGATCCGTCGAAGGATCGGCAAACCGCCGACGCTTGCGTTCATCCTGGGCAGCGGCTTTCAACGCGCGCTGGAAGGGTTTGAACCGGAAGTGACAATTCCTTATCGCGAGATTCCGGGTTTTCCCTCGGCGGGGGTCAGCGGACACGCCGGGCGGTTGCTGGCGGGCAAATGGCACGGGGAACGCCTGCTGGTGTTGAGCGGACGCGCCCACTACTACGAGGGACACTCGATGGATGAGGTGACTTTTCCCGTGCGGGCGCTGGCGCAACTGGGCGTCCTGGACCTGGTCCTTACGAATGCAGCCGGAGCGATCAATCGAAAGTACCGCGCCGGCGATTTCATGCTCTTCACCGATCACCTCAACTTGATGGGGGCGAATCCGCTGCGTGGACCGATGATGGAAGGCTGGCCGCGCTTTGTGGATCTGACCGCGACCTACGATCCGCGTTTGAGGAGGTTGTTGAAGAAGGCGGCGTCGAAGGGGAAGGTGCGCGTCCGGGAGGGGGTGTATGCGGCGGTGTCGGGACCCAGTTATGAAACGCCAGCGGAGATCCGGGCCTATGCGCGGCTGGGAGCGGATGCGGTGGGCATGAGCACCGTGCCGGAGGCGATTGTGGCGCGGCAGTGCGGGCTGGCCGTGGCTGCGGTGTCGTGCATTACCAATCTTGCGGCGGGGCTTCAACGTTCCGGCATGAGCCACACGGATGTGTTGAACGCCGCCGAAAAGTCGAGAAGCCAGGCCGCGCGCCTGCTGGGTGGATTCGTCGCTCTGCACGGAAAAGGTTGAGGCCGGGACATTCCGCATCCATGGCGTCGCAGCGGAGCTAACGACGCTCTGAGCTTCCGTTCCGGACCGGACACCCGATCCATTACTCGAAAAGCGTTCCTGATTCACCCGCCTGCAACTGCCATCCCATGACGGGAGCGATGCGCGCCGAGAGGGGGAAACGGGTTGACGCGTGGGGGGGCTGTTTGTAAATTGCGCGTCCTTTTTGCGTTCCAGAGTAGCTCAATGGTAGAGCAATCGGCTGTTAACCGATCGGTTGTAGGTTCGAGTCCTACCTCTGGAGCCAGCTATCCTTCTTGAGCAGCAAGAGGTTGCGCAAGTCGGACAGGCCACTGTCAGTCAAACGGGGTCGCGCGTGACCACTCGCCACGACCCGACAGAACTTCACTGAATCTCGCCCGGTGTGATGTTCGCCAGCAGTTTGCTCTTCATGGCTTCTTTATGGGAACTTGGAATTGCCCTTTGACTACTTCTCCTGCAGCAAGAGGACGAATTCGGCCGGACTTACAATCTGAGTTTCACGGTATTTCCCCATAGGCAGCAGATGCTTCTTGTCGCCGCTGACGATGAAGTCAGCTTCCGCCGCCAACGCACAGTCCAGCACCATCTCGTCGTCGGGATCCGGGGTTGCACCG
>DATKEE010000379.1:0-2053 GCA_035544555.1 Candidatus Methylomirabilota bacterium | reverse complement strand
TCCGCGAATCGCCACAAAAAAACAGCGCCCCAAACCGGGGCGCCCGCGTAATTGGATGCTTGATTGGTTGAACGCGCGATCAGGCCTTGGCGGTTTCCTTCTTCCAGGTGCGCTTGGGCGCCTTCACGACAAGCCCCTTCTTGATGGCGCTGGTCGCCACACGGATGTAGCGCACCTCGCCATTCACAACCGCCTTGACGCGTTGCAGGTTCGGCAGGAACCGGCGCTTCGTGACAGCCGTGATGTGCGTGCCGATGCCACCTTTTTTCTTGGCTTTGCCACTGCGCCAGATGTGACTGCCCTTTCTGGGACCCTTGCCTGTTAATGCACAAATTCTCGCCATAAATCAGCCTTTCCATTCGAAAGGAACGGTGAAAATACCGCCTCCCGCCTTCGTTGCAAGCTCTATTTCCCCGGTTGATTCCGCCCGCCCATCCGTCCATAAATTCCCGCATGAAAACTCTGCTGCGCCTCCTTCAATTCGACTTCGTCCCCCGGAGCGGCGACTTCGCCCTTCTGCTCCTCCGTGTCTGGCTGGGCCTCACCATGCTCCTGAACCATGGCTGGGCCAAGGCCGCCGGCTTCAGCGACAAGGCCGATGGCTTCGCGGATCCCCTCGGCGTCGGTACCACCGCCAGCCTCGTGCTCACCATCTTTGGTGAGGTCGTCTGCTCGATCCTGCTCGTCCTCGGCCTCCTGGGCCGGTTCGCCGCCGCCGTCCTGATCATCACCATGGGAGTCGCCTTTTGTCTTGTGCACCGGATGGCGTTGAGCGGCGAGTTCAGCGGCGAACTGGCCTTCATCTATCTCGCCGGCTTCGTGGCCCTCTTCCTCGCCGGTCCCGGCCGCTACTCCCTCGACACCAAACTGGGCCTCGGCAAGTCAAAGTAGGCCCTTCCGACAAATCCTGATTTGACACACGACGTTCCCTGCTGAAGATAACCCGCGTGTCGCCAGAGTAGCTCAGGGGTAGAGCAGAGGACTCATAAGCCTTTGGTCGGGGGTTCAAATCCCTCCTCTGGCACCACCACACAGCCTTCAGATCGGAATTCGATGGACCCACGACCAACCTGCATGCTGGTGATCGCGGCCGTCCTCGCTGCCTCACCCACCATCGCTCAAACGATCGTCGCCCCGCCCGCGGGACGTTGGTCCGTCACCCCGGCCTATCTTTTCCAGCATGGGCGCCACTTCTGGAGCACTGACGACCGCCAGCCGTTCGACGATCCCCGTCATCAGCACTCCCTCCTCCTCATGACCGAATACGGCCTGACCGAACGCCTCAGCGCCGATCTCACCCTCGGCGCGGCCCACTTGGACAGCACCGCGTTCGGCCGCGGCGAAACCGACTCCGGCCTCACCGACACGCTCCTCGGTCTGCGTTGGAACTTCCTCGGCGGTCCCGCAACCGCGCTGGAATCGCCGGGCCTCGCCTTCCGCATCGGAGCCGTCCTGCCGGGCACCTACGACCCCGACATCCCGTTCCCCATCGGCAACGGCGTCATGGGTGCCGACGCCTCGCTCCTCTTCGGCCGCCGGTTGGGCCGCATCGGCCCCGGTCTGCTCGGCGATTTCAGTTACCGCCACAACTCCGGCCATGTCCCGGACAACCTCCACGCCTCGCTCACCCTCTTCCAAACCTGGCGGCGGTGGACTCTCAGCGGCGGCTACCAATGGGTTCACGCCCTCTCGGGCATCGACATGAACGACGCGTCGTTTGACTCCACGCGTTTTCCCCGCTTGCGGGAACGCTCGAAACAGATCGAGGCCGGACTCGCCTATGCCGCCGACGCCGGCCCGCAATACCAGGTGTTCCTGGCGCGCACGGTCGATGGCCGCAACACCGCGCAACACACCCTCTACGCCGCCTCCGTCTCGTTCAGCTTCTGAACCGAAGGCCTCGGCGGGAACGTCGCGCTCCATATTGCGGCGGCATTTGACTCCACTCCTCCGGCTTCATAGGCTCGCCCCGTTCAATCCGTGCTTTTCTCCCCGTCATATCGTTCCACCCCAAAACAGCGGGTCGCGATCACAGGCGCCGGCATCGTGACCG
>DATKEE010000378.1:0-4039 GCA_035544555.1 Candidatus Methylomirabilota bacterium | reverse complement strand
GGGAGATACGGGAGCAGGTGGAAATCGTTCGCGGTGCGACGGATGACCCCATCGCCCTCCGCAGGGCACTGGACGGTGTGGATTCGATGTTCTGGCACATCCCGGGGGCGTCATCGGAAGGGACCGACGTTCGGGGCCGCTACCTGCGATTTGCCCGCGCCGGCTGTCAGGCAATTCGCGAGGCGCAAACGCCGCGGGTCGTGACCGTTTCCGCCGTCGGCAAGGGAGTCGCGCGCGATCCTGGACTCGTCTCCGCGCTTCATGAGATGGAGGGTGTTCTCAATGAATCCGGGGCGGCATTTCGTCATTTGCGCTCCGGTGTGCTGGTGGAGAATCCCCTTTCACCGGAACCGGAACGGCCGGCGTTCGCTGACGGTGACCTGTCGCGATCGATGTCCGGCGTGGTCCCGCCATCCATGGTGGAGGCGGACGACGTGGCCGACGCCGTCTTGAGGTGGCTCGTGAGGCGGGATTGGGAGGGGACGGCCCGGATGGCGGTTCACGGTCGCGGGGACCATTGGTTCAGTCAGGCCGCCGCCGTGATGGAAACGTAACATTCCCGGGCTTGCGGACCCGGAACAATGTCGCAAGTTGGCTGCGCTGCCCTTCAATGGAAGATGACAAATCCGCCGTCGGGTCTTGTCACTGCGGCGACCAGACTCCAAGTGGGGACGCCATCCGCCCGGCCTTGCTCGGAAGTGGGGTTGCCCGTCTCATCATAGACCCGCCATGCCACGGTTCCGCCCTGGCCCCATCCGGTGCCTTCCGTCCATGCCAGAAGCACCTCGCCCTGGTCGTTGCCAACCACCACGGGGTGTTTGCCCCGGGTGGGTGGCGAAACCGGCTCCGACACCCGGCCGGTTTTCGAGTTCACGCGCACATAGAAGACCCGTTCATGCGTTTCAGCGGCGGCCAGCACGCCGTCTTTGGTTTCCGACAGGAACGCGCTGCTCATGGGACAGGTCGCGATCTTCCATCCGTGCGAGTAGAGGACCTCGAAGTCCACGCCACGATTGCGCGAGCGAAGCAGCGTCTCATCGCGATTCACCATTTCGGAGGCGGTGCGATACCATGCGAGGACGTTGCCCGCGGAATCCGCGAATGCCTTCATCCCACAGCAGCCACACGCGCCTGTCGGCCGGGTGGAGGCGGGCTTCTCGGGCGCAAACGTCTCACCATCGTTGGATGAGCGCGCCACGAACACGGCGCGTCCGGCCTCGCCTTCGGCGCCGCCGGGGCCGGGCGCGTGCCAGAAGACATACACATTGCCTTGAGGATCCGCCGCCACGGAGCCGCCGCCATCCAGGCCGCGCGCCGACGTGATGACATCGCGTTCGGGTTCGAATCCCGTGCCCGAATCGTTCATCCGGGTGTAGAGCATCGGAGCCATCGCATGGCCGCCATCCTCCGGAGTGCGGCCATTCCAGGCGACGTGCACGCGGCCGTTGCGGCCAAGAGCGATCTGGGCTCCGCGAATGGTGCCGATCGCCATCGCGCTGCCCGGGCGTGTATTCAACTGAACGGGATCTGAAAACGTCTCCTGACCCGGCCGCTGGCGGACATGGAAAAGATCGCCGCTTCGGGCGTCGCCCTTGTAATAGATCAAATGCACCACCCCTTGCGCATCCACGGCTGCCTGGGGCTGGATGCCGCCGTCCGGCGTGCGAATGAGCGTCACTCGACCGGTCTCCGCGGCAATTGCGGACAGGCCGAAGGAACAGCACAGCAGAATCCGCGCTGCGCGTGAGAGGAGCCGGCTGGAGGTTCTCATGTCGTTCGGTGCCCTTCTGGCAACGATGGAGGCCGGATGAACCGGCAGTTTTGGGATGCGGCGGCCTATCCCGCAAAAACCGTCGCCCGGACGGTGCGGGCTTTCACCAGGGCTTGCGTTCATTCATCGCCTTCACGATCTCCCGTTTCAGCCCGAGAGGATCGATGCTGCCAATCTCCTCGTGGATGATATCGCCTTCGGGATTGATCAGGACCGTGTAGGGGACCTGTCCCTCCCATTTCGGGTTGAAGGCCTCGATGAGGGGGTCGCGGTTGGGTGAGGCGAAGATGAGGTTTCGATTCGAGGATTGCCGCTCTTTCAGGAAATCGAGCACCTGCGCCGATTCATCGGGCCGGTTCATGGACACCATGACAAGTTCGAAATCGCGATGGCGATACATCCGGTTGATGGTGACAAACTCGGAATACTCGGCGATGCATGGCGCGCACCACGTCGCCCAGAAGTTCACCAGGCGGAACTTGCCGGAATCGTTCCGGCGAAGAGCGCTCAACTCGTCCACGCCGGCGGGGGTGAGAGTGACCGGTTCCTTCGCGAGGCGTTCCATGTAGGACTTCACGTCGTCCTGTTTGCCGGCCCACTTGACCGAACAACCCACGGCCCTGGTTTTCGTGACCGGCGGTTCCCGGCCATCGAGGAGGGCGTCCAGCGCGTCGCGCACGTAGCGCGTCTTCACGTGCTGGATGCGCTCGGAATCATCGATGGCGCCGACATAGCGCAGGCGGCGGCCGGCATCGAACACGAAGGCGTGAGGGGTTGCGGTCGGGCCGTACTGCCGCGACGCCTCCCCGGGGTCGCCATCGTAGAGGTAGGGGAAATTGAATTCCGCGTGGTCGGCTCGCAGTTTCATCTCGTCGAGCGAATCGCTCAGGTCGGTCCAGCCCAGCTCGTCCAGCCGCACGGAGGCGGGATCATTGGGGCTGATGGCGACCAGCGCCACGCCCTTGTCCTTGTAGTCGGTGACGAGTTGTTTGATGCGGTCCTCGTAATACCGCGCGGTCGGGCAGTGATTGCAGGTGAAGATCACGACCAGCAATTTTGAATCCGCAAAGTCACCGAGCGACCAGTTACGTTCGTCCACGCCGGGCAGGGTGAAATCGGGCGCGGTTGAACCCAACTCGAGGACCGGGGGCAAAGTATCGGCGGCCCTGGCGGTGGAGACAGCGATCATGCAGGCGCCGAGGAAGGCGGGGAGGGCTTTCATGAGGGGGACCATAGCACCCGGACGGCCGACGGCAAGCTGACAGGAGGACTTGTGAAAGCGCCAAATCCGCTTCGCGCCAGCGTCTTGGAGTGCGGTCGTGGGCGAAGCCCTCTACCGCTTTCGAATGCCGGACGGGCGTTCATCGAGGCATCCACGTCCGGCCGCGCTCGAAAGCGGCGAATCCGCTGCGCTTCATCGCCGCAGTCCAAAGGCGTCGCCGCCTTCGCATGGGCTTTCAGATCCTCGCGCCAGCGTCTTGGAGTGCGGTCGTGGGCGAAGCCCTCTACCGCTTTCGAATGCCGGACGGGCGTTCATCGAGGCATCCACGTCCGGCCGCGCTCGAAAGCGGCGAATCCGCTTCGCTTCATCGCCGCAGTCCAAAACGTCGCCGACTTCGCACGGGGCTTCCCGAACTCCCGCTGCCGACGGCGTCGGTCAACTGGCCGAGGTCGTCGTAATCGTAATCGACGAAGCTCGAGTCGGTGCGGGTGTGGCGGGTGATGTCGTTGCGGAGGTTGTGCTCGTAGCCGTGGTAATTGAGGGTCTGCTGGGCGCTGTTAAGCAGCCAGGTGCCGGTCAATCGTGCCAGAGGATCGGTGGCGTAATCGTTGGCGATGAGCCCCCTTGTCTGCGCCGACGCTTCGGCAGGCAGGCCGATGGGCAGGAAGAGGTTTTCGACGGTCCGCCCGACCAAGTGGTAGCTAGGGCAAGCTGGGATCAATCGTGCCATCCGATATTTCTTGCCGTAAAAGCAGGTTGTAAGACCCATCTATATCGATACCGATGTCGCCATCTTCCTAAATCAGAACGACTTGCTGTGGTCCGACCCCGATCCGATCCGAACCCCGATCCGAACCCCGATCCGCATTCTGATCCCTTTTTTGACCCCTTTTCGACTTCGCACGGGGCTTCCCGGATCGCGCGCCAGCGTTTTAGAGTGCGGTTGTGGGCGAAGCCCTCTACCGCTTTTGCATGCCGGACGGGCGTTCATCCTGCGCATCAGCTCCACAGGCGCCCGAAAAGCGGCGAAGTCGCTCCGCTCCATC
>DATKEE010000377.1:0-12216 GCA_035544555.1 Candidatus Methylomirabilota bacterium | reverse complement strand
AGCGGGGAATTGCTTAACGGCACCTACAGCAAGGCCCAGATCGTGTGGAAAACCTACGGCAAATTCGACCACATTACCGTGCCTTCGCCTGTGGATCTCTTTGTAATGATGGACGAGCATCCGGACAGCATCAACGACGCGGGGTTGGCGGTGCAGTGCGCAATGACAGGTCGCAGCGCGCGGATCATCGATTTTCCGGCGAGCTATCACAACGGGGCGGTTGGGGTGACCTTTGCCGACGGGCACGCCGAAATCAAGAAGTGGGTGGATGATCGGACGAAGCCGCCGGCAATGTACACGGGCAGCATGGCGTTGAATGTGGCGTCGCCCAACAATCCGGATGTTGACTGGATGCAGCAGCGGACCTCGGCGAGGCGATAATCGACCGCAGGACGGTGTTTTTCGCGCGCACGGACGTTCAAAGACGACGTCCGGGCGCGCGTTTTTTGTAAATCCGTCCTTTGTACCAGCCGGCGTGAATCGGCTTACTTTTCCGCCAAACGAAGGATAATTAGAGCGGACTCACGTCCGCTGCCACGGTTTATGGAACGTGCTCTCAGCTATCGAGGCAATCGCGGATGGCCTTGGCGAGGACGGGGGGTTGGTAGGGTTTTTGGAGGAAGTTGTAGCCTTCCTTGAGGGCGGAGCCTTTACCGACGACATCCATGCTGTAGCCGCTGGTGTAGATAACCTTGAGATGCCGGTCCTGGGCGATGAGGCGCTCGGCGAGGTCGCGGCCCGAGAGGCCATCGGGCATGATCATGTCGGTCAGGAGGAGCTGGATGTTGCGATGATGTTCCTCCCAGACCTTGAGGGCTTCGACACCGGAGGAGGCGGTGAGGACCTTGTAACCGTGACGGTTGAGAATGTTGCGGACGAGGTGGCGGAGGCCGGGTTCGTCCTCGACGACGAGGACGGTTTCGCCTCCGGCCGAGGCGTCGGGAAGCGTGGTGGCGGCTCCCGTAGGGGAGGTGGTGAGCACCGGGAGGAAGACCCTGAAGGTGGAACCCTTGTCGGGCGTGCTCTGCACCTCGATCCAGCCCTGGTGAAGTTTGACGATGCCATAGACCGTGGCGAGGCCGAGGCCGGTGCCCTTGCCGACTTCCTTTGTGGTGAAGAACGGCTCGAAGAGGTGGGAGATGGTATCCGAGCTCATCCCGCTGCCATTGTCCGCGACAGTGAGGCAGACGAAATGACCGGCGCGCGCCTCGGCATGGCTTTGGGCGTGTTGGCTGTCGATGCGGGTGGAGGCAGTGCTGATGGCGATGCGTCCGCCGTTGGAGAGGGCATCTCGGGCATTGGTGGCGAGGTTCATGACCACCTGTTCGAGCATGCCCGCGTCCGCGTGCACCATGGGCAGTTGGGTGGAGCAATTGATCTGGAGGGTGACGGCGGGATCGATCGAGGCATGCAGCATGGGGGTCAGGCTGCGGATCAATTCATTGAGATCGATCGGACGCGGCTGGCGGACTTGGCGGCGGCTGAAGGTGAGCAACTGGCGGGTGAGACGGGCGGCCCGTTCGGCGGCGACCGAGATTTCCTTGAGCGATTCGGACGAGTCGTTGGGAAGTTCCGAGTACGTCAGGAGGAGGTTGGCGTGGCCCTGGATGATGGTGAGGATGTTGTTGAAGTCATGGGCGACGCCGGCGGCGAGCTGGCCGATGGACTCCATCTTCTGGGCGTGACGGAGCTGGTTCTCGAGTTCGAGCCGCGAGGTGATTTCCGCGGCGTAGGCATGGATGACGCGTTGATCCGGGATGGCGAAGAAGGTCCACGCGAAGGTGCGCTGGCGGACGACGCTTTCGAGTTCCCGATTGTGGTCGGGCGAATCGAGCGCCTGGCGGACCAGGGTGGCGACATCAGGCGGGAGGATTCCAAGAGGGTGATCCTCACCCAGCGAGCGGGCCAGTTCCGAGGCGGCGTCATTGAAATAAATGAGTTCGCCGTCGTCGCGGAACGCGAATACCGGGTTGGGATTGTGTCGTGGGAAGGCCGCGAGTTTCTGGATTTCACCCTCGGCGAGACGGCGTTGAGTAATGTCGCGCAAAGCGACCACGCGGACCTGGCGCCCCTGCCAGACGCTGGGCCGTCCAACAATCTCGACGATGGAGGTGGAGCCATCGCGGCGGATGACCACGGCTTCGTAGGCGTCCTCGCTTCCGGAAGCCATGCGCTGTTCCACGGTCTCACGGCTTTGGGGGGAGACAAGATCGAGCACATTGCGTCCGAGGATGTCCTCGGGACGATAGCCGAATAGGGATCCGGCCTCGCGATTGACGTCGAGAATGAGTCCGTCGTCGTGGATGACGATGGCGTCGAAGGTGGTTTCGATCAGTTTGCGGAAGCGTTCCTCCCCTTCGCGAAGGCTTTGTTCCGCCTCCATGAGTTGGGTGATGTCGGTGACCGTGCCCATGTAGCCGGTGACAACGCCGCCCTCGTCCCTTTGGGGCACGGCCTGTCCCATGACCCAGGTGACGGAGCCGTCGGGGCGTTGGAAGCGGAATTCGGTGCTGAAGGAATCACCGGAACCCAGTTCCCCCTGCCATCGGGTGGTCATGGATTCGCGGTCGTCGGGGTGGATGGCGAGATGCCAGCCGTCGCCCCGGGCGTCCTCGGCGGAGAGACCGGAGAGTTCACACCAGCGCTGGTTGACGTACAGGCACCGGCTGGCGACGTCGGTGCGGAAGATTCCGACCGGCGAGGCCTGGGCGAGATTCTGGAAGAGGGACTCGCTTTCCCGGAGCGCCGCCTCGGTTTCCTTGCGGGCGGTGATGTCGGTGATGGTTCCGACATGGCCGATGAAATCGCCCTGGGCGTTGCGTTCGGGGGTGGCCTGACCGAAGACCCATGTGGTGGTGCGATCCGGTCGTTGCAGGCGGAATTCTCCGGTAAAGCTGGAGCCATTGCGGATGGCTTCATTCCACAGGGCGGAGATGGAGGCCCGATCCTCGTCGTGCAACGCGGCGAGCCAGCCGTGTTGGCGGCCGGTGTCCGTTGATTGGCCGGAGAGTTCCGACCACTTTTCATTGAGATAGGTGCAACGACCCTCCTGGTCGGTTCGGAAAATTCCCACAGGCGACACGGCGCTCAGATTCTGCATCCGGGCTTCGCTTTCGCGGAGGGCCGCCTCGGTCAGGTGACGGTCGGTGATGTCCTCCAAGGCCGCCGCGGTGTATAGAAACTGACCAGCGTCGTCGGTCACGGAGGCGGCGGTCATTCTGACTCGGATGGCGCCCGACGGCTTCTGTCGGAGCCGCAATTCGACCTCGAACCGGGCGGTCTTGCCTTCTGCCAGGGCGGTGAGGCGTTCCCTTGCCGTGGGGGAGGCATCCTCGACGATGAGATCCGTCAGGGTGAGTTCCACCAGTTCCTCCGGGGAATGGGCGAGCATTGAGGCAACGGCGCAATTCGCCTGAATGACGCGTCCGGCCGCGTCGAGGTGAAGCAGTCCGGTGGGGGCGCTCAGGAAGTAATTTCGGAGCTCCGTTTCCTTGTGCTTGAGGTCCGCCAAAGCGGCTTCAGCTTTCTTCCGTTCTGCCCGGAGCATTTCCTCTCCCTCCCGGCGCATGGCGTCAAGTGCTTCGGCGGCCTGTTCCCGTTCGACCCGGGCAACCTCCGTTGCCTGGAGTCGGATTTGTTCGTTGCGCGCTTCCGCCTGCTGGTGCTCGGACTCGACACGGGCGTCCGCGTCGCGGCGGGCGGATTCGAGGGCGGCTTTGGATTCCCGCTTCAACGCTTCCATCGCGGCATGGGATTCCTGCTTGAACGATTCAACGGTCGCCTGGTGCTCCTGCTTCAGAGCTTCGATGGCGGCCCGGGATTCCTGCTCGAGCGTTTCGATGGCAGCCTGGTGTTCGTGTTTCAGCGCTTCGAGTTTGGCGTGGGATTCATGTCGTTCGATTTCTCGTGCGGCCTTGAGATCGTCGCGTTCGGACTGCCAGCCTTCCTCGGCCTGTTTCCGTGAGGTCAAGTCCTCTATGAAGCCCAGGATGCCGGTGATCTGTTGGTTCGCGTCGTATTGGGGGAGGTAGCGTTCGCGGATCCAGCCCTTGTGGTCCGAGCCGGGCATCCCGAAAGCGTGGGGTTCAGTGTCAATGGTATCGCCACTGAGGACGGTCAGGAGCTTTTGATCAACGCCGAATTCCTGAAGCCACGGGAAGAGGTCGAGAATGCACCGGCCTTTGGCCTCTCCCAGTTTCAGACCGGTAAGGGCTTCCAGGGAGCGATTGCAACCGGTGAGTTTGAGATCGAGGTCGAGTTCGAGGAGACCTTCCCCGACATGATCGGCGACATACTGTCCAGAGGCCCGGGTCCGCGCGATGTCGAGGTTTGCCTGTTTGAGTTGAATGGCGTAGCGGATGGAGCGTTCGAGGAGGGGGGCCTCGAAGCAGCCTTTGACGAGGGCGTCATGGGCACCGGCTTCGAGGGCTTCAGGTCCGGCAGCCTGCTTCTCGCGTCCGAGGAGCGTGATGATGGATCCCGGAAATCCCTCCCGGCGGAGCGCTTGAATGAAATCGAGGCCGGAGGCCACGCCGATGGGATGGCTCACCAGGGCCAGGTCAAAGCTCTGCTTTTCGATCCATCCCCGGGCGGACTCCGGGGAGTCGGCCCAAGTGAGGTCGAACCGCATCGTCCTGATTTCTGACAGCAGATAGCGTGTAACGATCTGATCGCCCGGATCGGCGGCGACCAGGAGTACCGTGGTGTTTTCGTTGCCCATAGTTACGAACTCGACGACCCGAAAGGCCCCCCGCGGGTCGGTGAAATGTTAAGCCTTGGAAAGGGGGAGCATTTACTGCGCCCATGGGGACCCCCGGCTGACTCAAAAATTCATGTTCAAGGCGGCGGCTTCATGGCTGAATCACCGCCCATGTTTCAGGTGTTAAAGTCGGACGAAGCGACAAAGGGCCGCCTGGGGCGGTTGACGACGCCGCATGGTCCGGTGGACACGCCGGTTTTCATGCCGGTCGGGACCCAGGGAAGCGTCAAGGCGCTGGACCCGCGGGAGTTGGTGGAGATGGGGACGCGGATCATCCTGGGGAACACCTATCATTTGAGCCTTCGGCCGGGCCTGGACATCATCCGACTGGCGGGCGGATTGCACTCGTTCATCAACTGGCCGCATCCCCTGTTGACGGACAGCGGGGGTTTTCAGGTTTTCAGTCTGGCGAAAATCCGAAAGATTCGGGAACACGGGGTCGAATTCCGGTCGCATCTGGACGGATCCCCCCTGTTTCTCGGACCGAAGGAGGCGATGGAGATTCAGCGGGTGCTCGGTTCGGACATCGCGATGGCCTTTGACGAGTGTCCGCCTCACGGATGCTCCGCCGGGGAGGTCCGGAGGGCGGTGGAACGGACGATTCGTTGGGCGGCTGAATGCAGGGAGGAACCGCGAGCCCCGGGCCAGATGGTGTTCGGCATTGTTCAAGGGGCGGCGGAGGCATCGCTCCGGGAGGAATGCGCGAAGGCGATTGTGAGGCTGGATTTTGACGGGTATGCCATTGGCGGCGTGAGTGTGGGCGAGCCGGAGGAGGAAATGATGAAGGCCGTGGAATACACGGAGCCGTTTCTGCCGAAGGAACGACCGCGGTATGCGATGGGATTGGGAACGCCGGCTCAGATGGTGGAACTGGTGGCGCGGGGGGTGGACATGTTCGATTGTGTGCTGCCGACGCGGGTCGCCCGCAATGGAACGGCATTCACGGCGCGGGGCACGGTCAGCATCAAGGGCGGATTCAACAAGGCAGACTTGCGTCCCATCGAGGAGGGTTGCGAGTGCTTCGCGTGCCGGCATTTCTCCCGGGCCTATCTGCGGCATTTGCTCAATGTGGACGAGATCCTCGGGCTGCGAATGTTGAGTGTCCACAACAGTCATTTGTATTTGAAGGTGATGCGGGACGTACGGACTCATCTGGCCGCGGGGATCTTTGGGGAGTTTCGGCGTCGGTTTGTGGCGGAATACGTGCCCTCACGGAAGGTGCTTCAGGACCGGAACAAATCGGGCATGGAAACCACGGAGGAACCCCGGACAGCGGAATGAGACGCAGTGCACAAGCGACACGTTTTGTGTCCGTAAGGACGAAACACGTGCAGGGGCTTTCAGGCCGGTCGGTAATGCGTGGCATGACTCCACCCCGAAAGCACTCTCCCCCGAAAATCCAATCTTCATCCCGCAGGAGTCTTTGTATTTGCAGTTTGCGGGGACGCCCGCTGAAATGCGGTCGTGAGACACGGGTATCGCTGCTGGGCCGAGGTGGACTTGAACGCGTTGCGCGAGAACCTCGCGTGGATTCGTCATCGTGTGGGCCCGGGGGTGAAAATCCTCACCGTCGTCAAGGCGGATGCCTACGGTCATGGCCTCAAACAGATCGCGGCGCTGTTGATGCAGAGCGGCACAGATGTGTTTGGTGTCGCCAATCTCGCCGAGGCCCGGGCCATCCGCGGCGTGGGACGCGGCTGGCCGATCCTCATGTTGGGCGCCTGTCTGCCGGACGAGCGCGCGGAAGCCATCCGCGACGACGTGATGGTGACGATCTCTTCATTCGAGGAGGCCGGGGAGTTCTCGGCCGCGGCGGTGAAGCTGGGCCGCGCCGCGCAACTGCACGTCAAGGTGGATACCGGCATGGGCCGGCTGGGCATCGAACCGGAACACGCAGCCGGCTTGATCGCGCGGATCGAGAGTCTGCCGGCCCTGAACCTCAAGGGGCTTTACACCCACTTTTCATCGGCGGAGGATGACGCGTCGTTCACCGCGCGCCAGGGAAGACGATTTCAGGAGGTCTTACGCGAATTGAACCTGCCACCCGATGACTGGGAATTCCTCCATGCGAACAACAGCGCGGCCGTGCTGCTGGAACAAGGAACCCTTTTCAACACAATCCGTCCGGGCCTGCTCGTGTATGGAGTGTTGCCCCCGGGAAGGCGGCGCGTGAAATCGAGGTTAAAGGACGAAGTCACCCCCGCCCTGACGTGGAAGTGCCGGGTCGGCCTGGTGAAATCGATCACTCGCGGAACGCCACTGAGTTACGGCCACATGTTCAAGGCGCCGCGCCAAATGCGCGTGGCCACGATCACTGCCGGTTATGGAGACGGTTATTTGCGGTCCGGCAGCGGCCGGGTGCGCGTGTTGATCGGCGGCCGGCGCTGCCCCGTGGTCGGTCGCATCACCATGGACCAGATGATCGCGGATGTTTCTCGCGTACCGACAGTGAAACCGGGGGATGAAGTGGTGCTCATCGGCAGTCAGGACGGCGACAGGATCACCGCCTCGGATCTCGCCGGCTGGGCGGGGACCATTCCATGGGAGGTGCTCACCGCAATCACTTACCGGGTGCCCAGGGTGTATCGTGGCGTGCAAGCTTCCTGACACAGGAGCAAGTTCACGGAGAACACCTTGCCGTCCTTCAGCATTTTAAAGCTGCTGCTCTTCTTGTTCACGGCGATCATCACCAGCGGGGGGTCGAAGGAACATTGCGTCAGCCAACTCCCCATGAACGCGTTCAACTTCCCTTTCCCGTCCCGCACTCCAATCGCGTAGAGCCCGTAGGGAATCTGCCGCAATACCGAATGCACCGTCCGATCCTTTTTTCCTTTCATAATCAAGCCTTGGTTGAAATTCGCGGGACCAACGTACTCCACTTTGCACGGCTCGCAAAACCCGCGCACTGCACAATTCAAAACCGCCTCGGCGCCGGCGCCTTCACAAACGTCGTCTCCCGCAAATACACCGGCTCCAACGTCTCCCCCTCCACCCATTGCGACCCCGCCGCCGCCAGTTCCCCCACCACCGCCGCCCGGGGGAACACACATCGCGCCCCCGGAAATCGCTCCCATGCATCCGGCGACAACACCACCGGCACGCGGCCAGCCAGCCCCGTCGCTTCCTCCGCTGTGCTCAATCGCACCGCCTCCACCTCGCGAACCCCCGCCTCCTCCAATTCATAGACCGCCGAATAAAACTCGTTCCGCTGGGCGTCAATCAACACCGCCGTCAGTCCCCGGAGACCCTCCTGCCGCGCCGTCGCCGCAATCGCCCGCGCACTGCTCACACCGGTGACCCGTGTCCCCCGCGCCAGTTGCCAGCCCTCAGCCAGCGCAATCGACGCGCGGATCCCCGTGTAGGACCCCGGCCCCAGCCCGACCGCCACCCCCTCAATCAACTCGCGTTCCACCCCCGCGCTTTCCAGCGCGGCCTCCACCAGTCGCAACGCGGGCGTGTCCCGTCCACCCTGCACAGACTCCTCCCCCGCCGCCGCACCGTCCACGATCACCGCGGCGCTTCTCCGATCCGTTGAAAACTCAAGCGCAAGTATCCTCATAAACAATCCGGCGGACCGCTTCCTCCACCTGCTCGATCCGCACCTGCCGATATCGCCCGTGCACCACGCCGCCCCGCGCCAGCGCCGGATCCGCGTTGCCCGTCCAACGCTCGATCCATTCCACCACCACCACCCCGGGCGGTTTCAACAGGTCCTCCTCCAGTCCCGCCGACATCACCTGCGCCGGTGTTTCCAGCCGGTACAAATCCAGATGCGTCAGGGGAAGCCGCCCTCCCGCATACTCGTGAACGAGCGCGAACGTCGGCGAATGCACCCGGTCCCTCACGCCCAGTCCCCACGCAAGGCCCCTCACCAGTTGCGTCTTCCCGGCGCCCAAATCCCCGCTGAGCCCTATCAACCACCCGGGCCGCGCCTCCCGTCCCCAGCGCTCGCCAATCGCCTCCGTTTCCTCCGCGCTATTTGAAATGAGTGTAACCATGCGCCTCCAGATTCCTCACCCCGTGCTCATCCCGAATCCGCACCCCCTTCGCCTCGGTGATCTTCCCCACGCAGGTCAGCGGCACATCCGGAAACACTCGCTTCCAGCCGTCCAACACCGCCACCGCGTCGTCGGGCGCCACCGTAAACAACAACTCGTAATCCTCCCCATCCGTCAACGCCGCCAGCAACGGCGGCTTCCTCGAACTCTCCCCGCGCCCCTGCAAACGCGCCGCGCGGCTGATCGGAATCGATCCCGCCATCAACTCCGCCCCCACTCCGCCCGCATTCAACAGATGCCGGAGATCAGACGCCAGCCCGTCGCTCAGATCGATCAGCGCATGCACGTCGAACGTCTCCGCCAGCCAGCGCCCCTCGCGCAACCGCGGCTCGAATTTCAGATGACGCCCCGCCAGCGAGCCCCCCAGTTCGCCGCTCACAAATATCGCGTCCCCCGCCCGCCCGCCCCGGCGCAACACCGCCTTCCCCCGGGGAACCTCCCCCAGCATCGCCACCGACAGAAACAACGGCCCGCTCGTCTCCGTCGTCTCCCCCCCGACAATCGACACCCCGTGACGCGCCGCCAGTTCACCCATGCCCCGATACACTTCCTTCAACCATGCGACCTCCCGGTCCCGCGGCAATCCCACCGTGACCAGCGCGCTCGTGGCCGATCCGCCCATCGCGGCCACATCACTCAAACAACGCCCCAGCGCCTTGTGTCCGACCTTCTCCGGTTCCGTCTCCATCGTAAAATGAATCCCCTCGACCACCGCGTCCGTCTTGAACAAAAGCTGCGCCCCTCCCCCCGGCGACTCGATCACCGCGCAATCGTCCCCCGGCCCGACCACCACCGTGTCGTTCCCCGGCAACCCGGCGGTCAAAGTGCGGATCAATTCAAATTCATTCATACCTGTGATCCATGCGCCTTCGGCAGGTCAGGGACGCGGTGGAACGCGTCCCTACCGGGAGGAAGGGTGGTTCAATACCATCAGCTTTCATTCGTGTGAATTCGTGTCCATTCGCCTGCCTGCCGACTTGTCCGCCGGAGCCTTGGCGCAGGTGGAAGCCTGAGCGCAGGCAGGTGGTTTCCACAAACTGCATTATCGCGGGGCTTAAACTGGCGGCACCACCATGTCGGACCGCGTCTGCAGCAGCAGCGCGACAAAATTAACCAGGTTGAACAAACTGTGCGCGATGATCGGCGCCAGCAAATTCCCCGTCCTCTCATACAGGATCGCCAGCAGCATCGCCAGAACCGTCAACGGCACCAGCGTCATCAAGTTCAAATGAATGATCCCGAACAACACCGAACTCATGACCAGCGCCAGGAGCACCGATCCGCGGGTGCCGATCCGATGACTCGCCGCCCGCACCCGCGCCGCCAGCCTCCGATGGCCTCTCCACACCAGACGCGGATACAACGCCTTCCTCAGCCACCGCGCGACTCCGGTCAACCGTATCTGCTTGAGACTCGAATACAGCACTCCGCGAAACAACAACTCCTCGATCACGGGCGCGAGAATCACCGTCACGACGGCCAGATAAACCTGGTGTCCCAGCGATATGGAAGTCCGCAGCACGGTGACCGTCGTCTGTTGCACGGGCTGAACCTGGATGGCCTCCAACAGATGGAACATCAGGCGATTCAACGCCAGCGTCACCGGCACCGCCACCACCGCCGTCCCCACTCCCCACAACAGCACCCAGCCCAGTCCACCGAACCGGATTCCGAAGGCCTCACCCAAGCTCAGGCGCTGCATGCGCAGGAAGACGCCGATGCACACCAGTGATCCCAACTGAAATACCACCGTGCTGACGACCGTGCCGTAGAACTCGACCTGAGCCCGTGGAATCGAATTCTCAAACCGTCCCACGATCCCGCCCAGCAGGGCGCCCAGGGACAGACTGAGAAAAATCCCCCCCAGCAGCAACGCCACCGCCTCGGGTTTCCACGGTTTCTCGCTCACCATGACGGCGGACACTAGTGCGCCCCCCCGGCGGTGACGATGTAAAAATCCGTCGGCAGCGACCGCGCTCCACCGCCTCCCTGACCTCCCGACGGCACATGAGGACATATGGGGAATTTATGATTTATGAGTTCTGAATTATGAATTCATGGCCGATGTGGCTTATGAGGCGCGAAGAGCGTCCAAATCCGAAATCCGAATTCATAAATCCTAAATCTCTTTGCCTCAGGGTCAGGAGCGTTTATCGTGAATCCAGTCAGCTTTCCGGTGACGATGTCCAAACCCAATCCGATATCCCGATCTCTTTGTGTCCACAACCCCCTCCACCCAACGCGCCGCAAACCGGCTTGCCCGGGAGAAATCGCCCTACCTCCTCCAGCACCAGTACAATCCGGTGGACTGGCAGGCCTGGCGGCCCGAGGCCTTCGAACAGGCGCGCCGGGAGGATAAACCCGTCTTCCTGAGCATCGGTTACTCCACCTGTCACTGGTGCCACGTCATGGAACGGGAATCCTTCGAAAATCCCGAGGTCGCCGAATTCCTCAACCGCCATTTCGTCAGCATCAAGCTGGATCGCGAGGAACGGCCCGACGTGGACCGCATCTACATGACCTTCATCCAAGCCATGTCCGGCCAGGGCGGTTGGCCGCTCAATGCCTTTCTCACCCCGGATCTGAAGCCGTTCTTCGGAGGGACGTATTTCCCCCCCGACAACCGCCAGGGCCGGCCCGGTTTCCTCCAACTGCTCCAGCACATCCAGAAACTGTGGCACGAACGCCGCCAGGACATCGCCACCTCCGCCACCGACCTCCACGAGCGCCTCTCCAGTTTCACACGCCAGCAGGCGGACACCGGCCAACTGCTCTCCCCCGCCGTGCTCCAGAACGCCATCGCCCGCTTCAAGGACGAGTATGACGCGCAACATGGCGGCTTTGGCGGCGCCCCCAAGTTTCCCCGGCCCACCCAACCGCTCCTCATGCTCCGATACGCCACGCGTTTCCACGATCAGGAAGTCACCCGCATGGTCCTCCACACCTGCGAACGCATGGCCGCAGGCGGCATCTATGATCAACTCGGCGGCGGCTTCTCCCGTTACTCCGTCGATGCGCAATGGCTCGTGCCTCACTTCGAGAAAATGCTCTACGACAACGCCCAACTCGCGCAACTCTACCTCGACGCCTGGCTCGTCAGCGGCAATCCAACGCACGCCGGCGTCGCGCGCGGCATCCTCCGTTATGTCCTCCGCGACATGACCCATCCGAACGGCGGATTCTATTCGGCCGAGGACGCGGACAGCGAGGGCAAGGAAGGCAAATTCTACTGCTGGACTCATGAGGAGATGGAGAAGCTCCTGACTCCCGAGGAGTTCAATGTCGCCACCCGCCATTACGGCGTCACGCGCCAGGGCAACTTCGTCGATCACAGCGATCCGGATCCGCTCCCCGGCCAGAACGTGCTCAGCGTGGTGAATCCCGATCTCCCGGAATCCG
>DATKEE010000376.1:0-2644 GCA_035544555.1 Candidatus Methylomirabilota bacterium | reverse complement strand
CTGCCCGCGCTGACCGTCTGGTTGAGCTGGTACCAGGGGATCCTGTTGCAAAGTCACAGAACCCGGGCCATCACGGAATCGGTGGTCCTGTTCCTGGTGATTTGCGTGGCGGTGCTGGCGGCCGGGGTGATGTGGGGAACAGTCTCCGGGTTGTACGTCGGCATGGTGGCCCTGACTCTGGGAGCCTTCGCGCAGGGTTTGTGGCAGGGCGTCCGAAGCCGCGAAGTGCGCCGGGCACTGGCGCGAAGGGATTGAACCGCATGAAGCCTGTTTTCACTTCCGGCGGGTTGTGGTAGTTTACGCGCCATGAAATTCCAAGGC
Source organism: Candidatus Methylomirabilota bacterium (assembly GCA_035544555.1). GTDB lineage: Bacteria > Verrucomicrobiota > Verrucomicrobiia > Limisphaerales > DATKEE01 > DATKEE01. The sequence goes on along the minus strand of DATKEE010000376.1, from coordinate 2,323 downwards.
ATCCACGCGCGCTGGCTCGCCGTCGTTCTGGGGATCGCCCTCACCGGTTGCCAGCCGGTCGCAAGTTCGTCCAACCCCGGGGAGGCCGCCTCATCGGACGCGCCGCCCCCCTCCACAACTGAAATCCCAGAAAACAATGAGTCTATGAGCGAAAAGGTCATCAAGAGCGAGGAGGAATGGCGGAAGGAATTGACGCCCGAACAATTCAAGGTAATGCGGAAAAAGGGGACGGAACGCGCGTTCACCGGCGAATACTGGAACAGCAAACAGGACGGGCTCTACCGTTGCGCGGGTTGCGAAAATCCGTTGTTCAGTTCGGACACGAAATTCGATTCAGGCACCGGCTGGCCGAGCTACTGGCAGCCCGTCGCGGAGGAAAGAATCCGGACGGAGGCGGACAATACCCTCTTCATGCGGCGCACCGAGGTTCTCTGCGCGCGGTGCGACGCCCACCTCGGACACGTCTTCAACGACGGCCCGGCACCGACCCACCTGCGTTATTGCATCAACTCCGTCTCCATGAAATTCGACCCGGCAAAACCGGAATCGAAGGAAACGGATTCGGATTGAAAGCCGGCGTCCCGCGGATCGGCCTGTGAGAAGGATGGGCCGCCTGCCTTGAAGATTCCGGCTCACCCGGGACTTCGCGACGGAAATGGAAACGGGACCGGGCGATGTTAACCACCCGGCCCCGTCGTGCGTTCTCAAACCCGGCCGATAATCAACCGTCACTCACTCGGCCACAACGCGATAATACCGCTGCTCCTGCGAAAGGTCGGTGTCCGTGGCCGTCTGGCGTGTCCCATCCCCGTTCAGTGTCGTCAACGCCTCCCAGACCGGGGCGACCAGGGAGGGCGTGTACTCCACGCGATAGCTCTGCCCGTTCTCGGTATCGAGCGACAGCGCGAAGCCGGTCTCCGTGATCTGCGGCTCCACGATCGTCAACTGCGCCGACGGCACCGCGGTGATCACCACGCCATACATGTTGCGCCCGGCATTGTCCGGATCAAACACGCTCACCGTGCCCGCCGGCACCTCGCGCACATACACCGACGACCACTGGTTGATTCCCTGGCCCGGACCCACCCCATCCGCTCCCTCATCCACTCCGATTTCATCCGGAACAGAGGGATCAGCGGTACGATTGAGTCCGTTGAGCACCGGCTGCCAGCCATTATCGAGGATCCAGGCGGTGTTGATCGTGAAGTCCGGAGGAGTGGTGTTCGGGCTGGCGGGATCGCCGTGACGATTGTCGATCAACAGGTACACCAGCGCCGTCTCCCGCAACGTGATGTCCAACTGAAACCCGACATTATCCCGGTTGTCGTTCCGGATCATGATGTATTCCCCGCCAACCAGATAACCAGGCAGCGGCAATTGTGTGGAAGCCCCGTTGTATTCGTGAACCCGATCCGTGAACGCGGGAACATCCTCGCCAAACGGCGGCACCGTGAATCCCGGACCGAGATTCGGATGATCAAACATCTGGCCGGTCCACTTCGCCACCACAGGGCCATCACCGCCCGTCTCCACGACGTCGGTAATGATCAGGGTCGCCGGATCCACGTAGAAACGCACCTGAAAGGTCCATTCAAAGCTGTACGGCCCCGTCCCCTGATCGTCATCAAACTCCACCCTCACCGTATGGGAGGATTGGGACGCCAATTGTCCGGGCGGATCATACGAGACCGCCGCCCCGCCCGCCGTGTCGGTGACCGTGGCTGCCGAAGTCACATCCGCACCGTCGAAAAACAACCGGATGCCGCCCACGTCCAGGGGATTCGTGCCGTCCTGCAATTCGGCCTCCACCACCACGTCCTCGGACACGTTCACCGCGCCATTGCCGGGGAATACCGCCAGAACCGCGGGCGGAATCGCTCCCGCCTCGGCCGGCGCGCCCATAAAAAAGTTCAGCCGCAGATTCTCGTTCGCGCTGACCGCGCTCAACCTCAACGTTTCGACCCCGGACAGGGAGATAATCTGCCGATTGCCCGATAGATCCGTCAGAGGAATGAAGTTGTAAGACGAACCCGCGGGCACAATGAAACTGCCCAGCACGGTTGTCGCCTGATTCATCATGGTTCGATCCCCGTCCACACGTTCAAGCTGGACCGTCTGCTCGACGCCCGCGGAAGCGCGCAGGTAGAGTTGATACGTACCCTCCGGCCACGTCCGGGTGTAGTTCAGCCAGTCCCCCGCGCTGATCCGTTCCACGTCAAAATCCTGAATCGGCCCCGAGCTCCCCTGGGCGCCATCATACTTGGGCCTCAGGACGTCGTCCGTGGGAATGGTATCCACCTCCTCATCCTTCATCTCGATTCCC
>DATKEE010000375.1:0-5858 GCA_035544555.1 Candidatus Methylomirabilota bacterium | reverse complement strand
AGGTGGTCGGGCGGTTGTTGGACGGGTTTGAAGCCGATGCTCCAGCGGGGTTTGCAGCAATAGCCCTTCGAGACGAGAAGCTTTCCGTATTTGCCGCTTTTGACCAGGGCGGCGAGGGCGGCCTTGCCACGATTGCCGCGGGTCTGAGTGCCGTGCTGAACGATGCGATTGTATTTGCGCGCGGCCTCCACGCATTTGCGGCCTTCGAAGACATTATGACTGCACGGCTTCTCCACATAGACGTCCTTGCCCGCCTGGCAGGCCCAGACGGTCATGAGGGAATGCCAGTGGTTGGTCGTGGCGATGGAGATCGCGTCGATGTCCTCGTTCTCGAGGAGACGGCGCAGATCCGTGTAGGTCTGGACACCGGGCAGTTCGCCGGCGCGGCGGCTCATCACTCTGGCGTCCACGTCGCACAACGCGACGACGCGCGAGCCTTTGGCGTTGCGAAATTCGCTGATGTGACTTCCGCCTCGGCCGTTGAGGCCGATGACGGCGACACGAACGTCCTCGTTGGCTCCGGGGACTTGCGACCAGGAGCGGGGCGCCAGACTGCAGGCGGCCGCGCCGGCGAGGGAGGATTTCAGGAAGTTACGACGTGTGATCGTTTTCATAGGGGAGACTGATTCTTAAACGGTCGGGGTGGATTTGGCCACCCTTGATTTTGGGAAGCTGCGAGCTTTGTCTGGAAGCCGCCCGGAGTCGATTCCACCAGTTCGCGGTAAAGATTGCGTAAAGTTCAACCCTCCTGCCTATCTGTCCCCGAGGGGATGTCAGGCGGCGGGTGAGGATTGTTCGGAGGAGATTTCGGGTTGGTGGCGGGAGCGGCGCCATTTTGCGGCGAAGAAGGCGATGGCGTAGAATACGCCGAGCAGGGCGACATCGGTGGGGCCGGCGGGGAGGTCCCAGTGATAGGCGAGGACGAAGCCGAGCAGGGCGCCGACGCCGCCGATGGCGGAGGCGAGGAGGGCGAACTGGCGCATGGTATTGGCGAAGAGCCGGGCGATCAGCGGGGGGATGAGGAGGAACCCGAAGGAGATCAACGGACCGACACTGAGCACGGCGATCGAGATGGCGAGGCCCATGAGGAGATAGAGGAGCAGGTCCCAACCGGCGACGTTTTTGCGGAGGGTGATCGCCATTTCGCGATCGAAGGAGACCAGCAGGAATTCCTTGTTGAAGAGCCAGAGGAGGAAAAGGACCACGGTGAACGTGGCGAGGGTGAGGCCGAGATCGGCGGAGGAGATGGTGATGATTTCGCCCTTGAACAGATTCATCCAGCCGCGCTCGGCCTGGGGGCATTTGGCGAGGAGAAGGATGCTGACCGCCGCGGAGACGACGTAGGCGGTGCCGAGCCGGCCCTCGACGAGTCCGCGTCCGCGGCGTTCGAGGAAGGCGAGCCACAAGACGGCGAGGAGCGAGAAGGTGACGGACCCGGCGAAGGCGAGGAGGCGTTCGGTGGGGTCATGAGGGCCGTGATAATGGCCGAACCAGACGTGCAGGGTGAGGGCGACGGCGACGCCGGTGGAGGAAATCTGCGGCATGGCCACTCCCATGAAGATGAGCCGGCGGAGCACGAAGAACACGCCGACGAGCGGGCAGGCGAGGCCGATGAGCAGGCTGGTCCAGACGGCGTTACGGAGGAGGAAACCGGGGGAGAGGATTTCGATGAAGGTCTGCATTTCAGACGGAGCGCTTCCACATGGAGGAGGGCAGGGGGGGCGTTGGATTCACGAAAGGTGGAGGAGTTCGTTCAATCTTTCCTGGGTCAGCAGTTCGGTGACGAGGCCCTGGCGGATGGCGCCGTCGGCGAGCCAGATCACGGTTTCGAGATGACGCCGCACGAGCCCGAGGTCGTGCGTGACCAGCAGAATGGTGAGTTGCCGTTCGGCATGGATGCGTTTGAGCAACGCCATGATCGCGGCGCAGGTGGTGCTGTCGATGCCCGAGGTCGGTTCATCCAGCAGGAGCAGGTCGGGACGTGCGGCGAGGGCGCGCGCGATCAGGACGCGCTGCTTTTGTCCGCCGGAGAGCCGGGAAAATGGCCGGCGCGCCAGTTCTCCCGCCCCGGTGGAGCGCAGGCACTCGTGGACAAATTCCCGTTCGGTGGAAGTGACAAATCGTCCGGCGCCAACCCGTCCGAAAGTTCCCATCAGCGCGACGTCGTAGCCGGTGAGGAGATAGACATCGTCGAAGGCCTCGCGTTGGGGAACGTAACCGACGACGGGGCGCGGGCCATTCGGCGGATGAGTGACAAGGCTGCCGTGGAGGGTGGGAAGGATGCCGGCGATCGTTTTGAGGAGGGAGGTCTTGCCTGACCCGTTGGCGCCCAGGAGGGCGGCGCAGTCGCCGCGGTGGAGGGTAAGCCGGATATTGTCCAGGACGGGATGACCCGGGTAGCCGATGGTGACTCCGTTCAGACTGAGGAGTGGATCGGGATTCACGGGGCTTTGAGGGCGCGGTCGGTTTCAGTCACCAGATGGTCCATCCACTCGAGATAGGTCTCGGCGGGGTGGGTGGAGCCGGGGAAGAGGGGGAGGGCGAGCAGACTGGCATTCAGCGCTTCGGCCACATAAGCCGGGGTGCGGGGCGAGCGAAAGGGTTCCATGAGCACCAGCCGGACTTTGGCCGGGCGCAGGGATTCGATGAGGCGGGTGATGTGGGCGGGGGAGGGTTCGATTCCGGGTTTTGTCTCGATGGTGCCGGCGGACTTCAATTCGAACCGCTCCAGGAAGTAGTCGTGGGACTTGTGGTACGAGATGACCCTGGTATCGCGATGGGGCTCGAGGATGCGGGTCCATTCTTCAAGCCGGGCCGTGATGGCGTCGCCGAATTTCTTCGAATTGGACTGATAGCTGGAGGCATTCGAGGGGTCGAGGCGGGCGAAGCGTTCGGCCAGCGCGTTGGCGAGGGCTTTGGCGTTGAGCGGATCGAGCAGGTAATGCGGATTGCCGCCGGGATGCACGTCACCCATGGACCGGTCGATGGGGCCGGTGGGAACATCCAGGAGAGTCAGGCCGTCGGAGGCGTCAATGTTGCCGTCCCGGCCGTTCAGGATGTTCGCGTTGCGCGCGTTTCGGACGAGTGGGGGCAGCCAGCCGATTTCGAGTTCGGCTCCTCCGTGAATGAGGATGTCTGCCCGGTTCAACTCGCGGATGAAACTGGGCCGCGCGTCCACGTGGTGGGGATCTTCGGTGGAGCGGGCGAGACTGGTGACTTCAATGTGACCGCCACCCACGGCGCGGGCCACCGTGGCGAGGTCCGGGAGGGTGGTGACGACACGGAGATCGGCCGCGGCAGTGATGGGCGAACCGATGCCGAGCGCCAGGATCAGGAGCAGCGGGCGATTGATCATGGGGTCAATGTCCGGTCAGAGGATCGCCGAAGCAATGATTGATCGTGGGGGACGAGGGATTCGCCGATTGGAGATCAAAACGTGTGGGCGGCATGCGCGCCGAGCACAAATTCCATCTGAAGCCAGACGGAGTGGTCGGTGCCGATGCCGCGGCGGTCGTCGTAGTTGTATTGCAATCGGAGTTTGGAGAACTCGGTGGGGTACCAGGTGAGGTTCGGGGAGAGTCGCCAGCGGGAGGCGCGGGCGGGGTCACGCCCCAGTTCCTCGCCATTGAATGCCAGATTGCGGCGTTCGTAGTCCGCGCGATCACCGTCCGCGTAATCGAAGCGAAGTCCGGCGACCCAACCGCGGCGGAAGCCATAAAGGAGCTGGGTGTAGAAGCCGTAATCAGTCAGCCGTTCGCCGTCGAGGAGTGCGGGCGCGCCGGTGTCGAGGTCCTCGATGTCGCCGTCGTCCACCAGGCCGTCGCCGTTTTCGTCCCAATCGAACGCGCCGGCTTCGTAACGGCGGAGCAGGGCCTCGGTTTGGAGGGCGACGAAGGGGAAACCGCCCGAGTGATCGACGGGTTTCCATTTCCAGGTGACGTCGGCGCCGTAGATCCGGGTGACGGTGTCGCCGGCCTCGCCGGAGGAATTGGGGCCGAAGGCGGCGGACGCGCCGATCAGCAGCACCTGTTCGTCGCCAATGTCAAAGGAGAGGGCATAACGCGGGCTGAACAGGAGGTCGTCGAGGTGGCGGAAGCCGCGATCGTTTTCGGCGTGGCGAAAGGCGAACGGAGGTTCATCGGCCTCGTCCTCGTCGCCGTGGTGATGGCCGCCTTCGCTGCGGAAGCTGGCGGCGGTTTCTCCGTGGCTGTTTTGAATGCCGAGAAACAATTCCGAATAGAAGGGCGTGGGGGCCAGCCAGGAGAGGCGGACGCCGGGGTTGCGAAGGCCGTCGGGTCCGAGGAGCCGGGCGTTGACGATCGGGGCATCGACGAAAGCCCAGGAATGGAGATGCTGCGTGTTGATGCGGCCGAACTCGGTGAGGTATTGGCCGGCGCGCAACTGGAGGTTGGCGGGCAGGGAGAAGGTTTCGAGCCAGGCTTCCTCGATCTCGATGAAACTTTCGCCGCCGCTGTCGATGGCGAAGGCTAGATTGGCATTGCCGCGGAAGTAGGGATCCACGGCGCCGGCGAAGTTGGCTTCGAGCGATTGGAGGGTGAAGCCGCGCTGGTTCGGGTCGTGTCCGCCGACCTGGAGTTCCCCTTCGATATCACCGGCTGTGGACCCACCGGCGGCAAGGGTTCCGACCAGACCGATGTCCATGTAGATGTTGCCGCGGCGGAGTCGGATGGGATCGGTGGGGCGGCGGGAATCGACGGAATCGGAGGAGTCGGAGTCGGTGGATTGCAAGGCGTCGATCCGGTTTTCGAGGGCTTCGATCTGCCGCTGGTGGTTTTGATGCTGGCGCTGGAGTTCGAGTTGGAGTTGTTCGATGGAAGCGGCATCGGCGGCGGAGAGGGAGGCTGTGCCGGCGAGAAGGGCGAGCGGAAGCGGGAGGATCCGTGTGGATATCATCATGGAGCGGGTATTGAGAGGGTGGGTGGCGTCATGCGGAGGCACTGCGGCGGATTGGCTTGGAGACGGGCGAGGAGCGGAATTGGATACCGATGGGCCGGCTGGCGTGGGTTTGAAAACGCATGGGAGCGTTGGCGTTGTGTTGGTTCCATCAATCACATTGCGCGGACCGGGGCAAGCGCTTTCTGATGGGAGGCAAAAGAGGAATTTAATTTGCAATTCAGGCCGGGCTGAACTAGGTAGGAGACCGCAGTTCCACAAAGTAATGTCAAGAAAGGTCAAACTATGAAGAAATCGTTTATTACGTTGTTTGCAGCGGTCGGTTTAATGGCGGGACTGGCCTTTTCGGCTCAGGCTGCCGAGGAGGCGAAAGAAGTAACGATCAAGGGCATGGGCATGTGCCTGAAGTGCGAACTGAAAAAGGCGGATGAGTGCCAGAACGCCATTCAGGTCGAGAAGGACGGCAAGAAGCTGACTTACGCCCTGGTGGACGCCGAAGGCAAGACCATCAGCAAGGACTTCCACGGCAAAAACCTGTGTCAGTCCACCAAGAAGGTCGTGGCCAAGGGAGTAGTGAAGGAGAAGGCGGACGGCAAGCTGGAACTCGTTGTGGCGGCCATCGAGCTGGACAAGGAGAGCTGACCGGAACCCTTCGATCCGCAATTCGAGAATTCATCGAATCCAACACCGCGCCCGGGTAGAATCCGGACGCGGTGATTTGTTTTTCAGGGCGGGACAACTCCGGCTCGACTCGGTCCGGCGGTTTGATAGAGTTCCAGCCATTCAAGCCATGAAACGAAGCCTCGCCTTTCTTGCAATGGTCTTGTCGCTGGGTGTCGCGACCACGGCGTCCGCCCAGAGCGACAAGAGTTATGTCATCGGCCTGGTGGCCAAATCCCAGAGCAACCCGGTGTTCCAGGCGGCGCGCGTCGGAGCCAACGACG
>DATKEE010000374.1:0-10471 GCA_035544555.1 Candidatus Methylomirabilota bacterium | reverse complement strand
TGGACCCGGTTTTCGGCAAAGCACCGGAGTCCCAGATCGGCCGCGGCACGGACGGCTTCAGGCGGTTGACCCTTGGTGACAGCCAGCAGGCTCACCGAGGAAGGCTCGCGGCCCGAACGTTCGCAGGCCGCCTCCATTCGCTTCCGGATTTGATCGAGATTGGCTTCCAAATCCACGGCCGCAAGCTTCGTGCAACCCTGTGCGCCTGACAAGCATTCCCCTTTCGACCCGTCCAATGATTCCCCGGACGCGTGACATCCGGTCCGTTGCCTCGTCTGAATAATCATTCAACCGCTGTGAACCCGGGCAAAGCCAACCTTGTTCCCATTAAAATCGACGTCATCTCCGTGTGGAAAAGCCACCGGACCCGTCCTGATGATCCAGTGCCGCGCATGGAAAGTGCGGGTATCCGGCCGAACGTCCGGCTTGACGTCCCCTCCGGGTGACGCGATCTTTCCTCCAGATCAGCCAGTTCCCCGAATTGTGAACCGTCATTCCATCCTTCACAAAAACGAGGCTGAAACCCGCGTTCGCCGATCTCACGGGCTGCGGGGTTTCACGGCCACGGAGCTCCTTGTGGTAGTGGGCATCATCGCCATCGTCGGCTCGCTGCTGCTCTCCTCCCTGTCCAATGCCCGGGACAAGGCGCACACCATCTCGTGTCTCAATCATCTTCGCCAGCTCCAGTTTTGCTGGCTCATGTACGCCCACGACGAGGATGGCTCCTTCCCCAGCCAGGCCTGGACAAACGTCAACGGCCAGACGCTCAGCCTGCCCGGCTCCTGGGTCTTGGGGGATGCCCGGCTCGACCCCACCCTGCACCACATCACCAACGGACCGCTTTACAGCTACAATTCCACCCCGAAAATCTATCGCTGTCCCGGTGATTCCTCCCGCGTCGAGGGAACACGCATCCCAAGATCCCGCAGCTATTCCATGAGCGGATATTTCGGCGTCTCAGAACGAAAACTCGAACGCATCACCGATCCCGCCGGCACCTTTGTGTTTCTGGACGAGGATGAAACCTCCATCGACGACTCCGTGTTTCGCATTGCCCCGCTGGGAGACTGGCGATGGCTGGATCTCCCCGCTCATCGTCACCAGAATGCCGCCAACCTCACCTTTGCCGACGGGCACGCCGCCACCATCAAGTGGAAAGGCACCAATGTGCTGGAGCGCTTCGGTCATCCCCAACCGGTGGATCGCGGCAGTAATCCGGATGCCTACGACCTCATCCGCCTCCAGGAACTCAATCCGCAACGCTCCATTCCCTCGTCCCAAGCCTATTGATCCGGACACTCCCTCCTCCCCTCGCGGCGCTGCTTCAGGCCACACCGGAACTCCACCGCGCCTATCTGGTGGGGGGGTGCGTTCGTGATGCCCTCCTGCGTCTGCCACTGAAGGACATCGATGTCGAAGTGTTCGGCCTCGGCTACGACGAACTGGCGCGCGTCCTTTCCCGTCATGGCCGCACCGACCTGGTCGGAAGATCGTTTGGCGTGGTCAAATTCCTCGCTCCGGACGGCGCAACGATCGATTTCACAATCGCCCGGCGCGATTCGAAAACTACGGCGGGCCACAAGGGATTCCAAGTCACACTGGATCCGGATCTCACCCCGCGGGAAGCGGCCTCCCGGCGCGATTTCACCATCAACTCGATGATGTGGGATCCCCGCACGGGCGAATTGATCGACTTTTTCAACGGGGCGGACGACTTGAAGCGCCGCATCCTGCGCCATACAAGCGAGGCATTTGTCGAGGATCCATTGCGCGTGCTGCGCGGCATGCAGTTCGCCGGCCGATTCAATCTCGATGCCGCGCCGGAGACCCTCGAACTCTGTCGCCGGATCCATCAGACCCACGACGAACTGGCCGGTGATCGCGTGCGTGAGGAGTGGCTCAAGTGGGCCGCGCGCAGCGCCAGGCCGTCCAAGGGACTCCACTTTCTCCGCGACTCCGGCTGGATCAGGCACTACCCCGAAATCCACGCGCTCATCGACACTCCCCAGGATCCCGAATGGCATCCCGAAGGCGATGTGTTCACGCATACGTGTCACTGCTGCGACGCCCTTGCCGGTCTGCCGGACTGGCAGGCTGCCGATGAGGAATCCCGGGGCATCCACATGCTGGCTGTGCTGGCTCATGACTTTGGCAAACCCGCAACCACACAGCGAATCCTCCGGGACAATCAGTGGCGCGTCGTCTCTCCCGGCCACTCGGAGGCGGGAGGCGAACTGGCCGGACGGTTTCTGGAACGCATCCATGCGCCGCTTCACTTCCGGGAACGAGTCGCTCCGCTCGTCATCGAGCATCTCGCCCATCTCAATCCAATCACCGAACGCTCCGTGCGCCGCCTCGCCAAACGGCTGGAGCCGGAAAACATCGACGCGCTTTGTTTGATCATCACCGCCGATCAAATGGGCCGTCCCCCTCTGCCCGCGGAAGCGCCCGCGGCGGTCACCGCCTTGAAGTCCCTGGCCGTCGAGTTGAAGGTTCAGACCCATGCGGCCCCGGCGATTCTGATGGGACGACACCTCCTCAAAGAAGGACTCGCGCCCGGGCCGCGTTTCAAGCGTCTTCTCGATGCGGCCTACGAGGCGCAAATGGAGGGGCAATTCAACGATCTGGAGGGCGCGTTGCGCTGGTTGCGGGAAAAGGGGCCGCGGGTGGAAACGGATGAAGCCGCCCCGGGCAAATAGGCGGGTTCGAGACGGACTCAATGGCTCTCAAGGTTCCTTGCGGAATGCCTCGACCAATTCGTCCACCGAGTGCCGATCCCGGTAACCCTCCTCGAACAAGACCGACCGCACCACCCCTTCCCGGTCCACGATGAACGTGGTCGGATGCGGAATGCCCGCGAACCGGCCCGCCGCCTCTTCGTTCAGAATCCCGTAAGCCTTGATCACCGTGCTTTCGGGATCAGAGAGAAGGGGAAATCCAATGTTGTTCTCCGCCTTGAACTTCTCCAGCGTCTCAATGGAATCGTAACTGATCGCGACCACGACGCCGCCGCCCGCCTGGAACTTCCCGAGGTTCTCATGCAGTTGGACCAACTGCCGTTTGCAGTAGGGTCACCAATCCGCCGACCGATAAAAGACCAACGCCACCTTTCCCTTCCGCAGGAGACTCTCGAGGCTGACCTGTTCGCCGCCGGCGGAAGGCAGCGTAAATGCCGGTGCCGGCTTGCCGATGGGAATGCCCCGTGTTTCAGTTGTCCCGGCGCCGGGCTCCGCCGCATTCAGCGGACCCGCCGATAAGGCCCATGCCAGTCCGATCCCGGCAATCGCCGGCCAGAGTTTCCGGTTTGTGGGTTTCATGAGAATATCAGCGGTCCAAACTTCCGAACAGGCACGCACCTTACTCCGATCGTCCGGCATCGGCAACAGTCAAGACACACACAGTCAAGACACAATCGGCCAGCAGTTCTCATTTTGAGGAGCGCGGCTGTCTCTGACCTGTCCGCCGTAGCTTTAGCGAAGGTGGAAAGACCAGCCGCAGCACGTCCGAACGGCCGTTGCCGAATCCCCGCGCTTGCCCCGGCGTCCTCTTGCATGGATATTGGCCGCGTTCCCGCAACACGCGTCCATCCCACCGCACTTATGAATGCGCCCATCAACCGTCGCTCATTCTTGCGCGCCAGCTCGAGCGCGCTCGGCCTCGGCGGACTCTCGTTTCTGGGAAGCCTCCCGGCCGTCAGGGCGGCCGAGACCCATCTGCCTCCCCATGCTGTCCGTCTCGACCCCGGCATCGAACCCCTCGTCCGTCTGATCGAGTCCACTCCCCGTGACCGCCTCCTCGAGGAAATCGGGCATCGCGTTCGCCACGGCCTCCCCTACCGCGATGTGCTCGCCTCCCTCCTGCTCGCCGGCGTCCGTAACGTCCAACCCCGCCCGGTCGGATTCAAATTCCACTGCGTGCTTGTCGTCAACTCCGCCCACCTCGCCAGCCTGGCCTCCCCCGATGCCGACCGCTGGCTCCCCATCTTCTGGGCACTCGACTATTTCAAGAGTTCCCAGGCCAGCGACGAAGCCCAGGGGGACTGGACGCTCCGCGCGGTCGATGAATCCGCCCTTCCCCCCGCCCATCATGCCCGTGCCGCGTTCACCGAGGCCATGGATCAATGGGATGTTCCCGCCGCGGACACCGCGGTCGCCGCCCTCGCCCGGACCATGCCTCCGATGGAACTCTTTCGCCTCCTCGCCGAATACGGCGCCCGGGATTACCGCGACATCGGACACAAGGCCATTTACGTGAGCAACAGTTGGCGGACTCTCCAGGTCATCGGGTGGCAGCACGCCGAACCGGTTCTCCGTTCCCTCGCCTACGCGCTGCTCTATCACGAAGGCGGAAATCCCGCCCGGCGGGACGCGGATGCCGACCGACCCGGCCGCGTCAACCAGCGTCGCCTCGACGACATCCCCGCTGACTGGCAAAGCGGCCGCCGCGACTCGACCGCCTCCATCGATCTGCTCGAAACCCTTCGCCAGGGTTCCGCTGACGACGCGGGCGGCAAGGTCATCGAGTTGCTGCGGGACGGCATCGGCCCCGGTGCCGTGTGGGACGGATTATTTCAGGGCGTCGGGGAACTCCTCATGCGGCAGCCCGGCATCGTCTCCCTGCACGCCGCCACCACCACGAATGCCCTGCACTATGCATGGCAGCAGTGCGACGACGATCGTCTCCGCCGCTGGTTGCTCCTGCAAAACGCCTCCTTTCTCCCCATGTTCCGCAGCGACCGCCGGCCTGGCGCGGCCATTCGGATCGATCAATTGGAGTCCATCCCTCCCCGGGAATCGGGGTCACGGGCGCTGGAAGAGATTTTTAGCAGGATCGACGGCGAGCCCCTGACGGCCGCGCGCATGACGCTCGGCTGGCTCCGGCAGGGCGGGGATTCCGGCGCGTTTCTCGACCAGGCGCGCCGGCTGGTGTTTCTCAAGGGGACCAATTCCCACGACTACAAGTTCAGTTCCGCGGTTCTCGAGGATTTTCAACACATCAATCCTGGCTTGCGCGACCCTTATCTGGCTGCCAGTGTCTTTCAACTCCGCGGTTCGGATGCTCCCGACAACCGGCTGGTCGCCCGCACCCGCGCCGCGCTGGACTCTTGAGGAACCAACAACACCGGCTTATGAAAACCATTGCCATGTTCGCTGCCGTCGCGTTGGCGGCGGCATCCCTACCCGCCCAGGATTGGGCTCTCAAACGCCTCGAAGACTCCCCCCGCCAGCATGACTGGGTTGCAGTTACGCACGGGGACCGCACCGTCCATTGCTTCCTCACCTACCCGGAATCCAGCGAAAAAACCACCGCCGTGATCGTCATTCACGAAAATCGCGGCCTGACCGACTGGGTCCGGGGCGTCACCGATCAACTCGCCGAGGCCGGTTACATTGCCATCGCTCCCGACCTCCTCTCCGGGATGGCCCCGAACGGCGGCAAGACCGGCGACTTCCCCAATTCGGACGCCGCTCGCGAGGGTCTTTACCAACTCCCGCCCGAACAGGTCACGGCGGACCTCGAAGCCGTCCGAACCCATCTCACCGGTCTGCCCGCCTCCAACGGCAAGGTTGCCGTCAGCGGCTTCTGTTGGGGCGGGTCGCAAACCTTCAATTTCGCCACCCGGAGTGATCAACTCGCGGCCGCGTTCGTGTTTTACGGAACCGGACCCGAGGATGCGGACGCCATTCGCCGCATCGCGTGCGCCGTGCATGGGTTCTACGGCGGGAATGACGCGCGCGTGAACGCGAGCATCCCGAAATCCCAGGAATTGATGAAGGAAGCCGGCAAGACCTATGAACCGGTCATCTATGACGGCGCGGGCCATGGGTTCATGCGCTCCGGGGAACAACCGGATGCCGATGAAGCCAACGCCAAGGCGCGCGAGGCCGCCTGGAAACGCTGGAAGGAACTCCTCGGCAAACTCTGATCAACGCAATCCCACCATGCCCTTTCTGCCATTTCCCCGCCCCGCCACTTTGTTCCGCCTCGCCGCGCAACTGCTTCTCGCGACGGTCTGTCTCCTCCTGCCCCGGTCGTTGTCCGCCGCTGAAACCGACCGCCCCAACATCCTTCTGATCATTGCGGATGACTGGTCCTGGCCGCATGCCAGCGTCTATGGGGACAACGTCGTCAGCACTCCGGCGTTCAATCGTGTCGCCGCGCAGGGCGCCATTTTCACCCAGGCATTCAGCGCCTCCCCCTCCTGCACCCCCTCCCGCTCCTCCATCCTTACCGGGCGGCCCGTGCATCAACTCGAGGAAGCCGGCAATCTCTGGAGCCTGCTCAATCAGAAATTCCCCGTCTTCACCGCCCTGCTCCAGGTCAATGGCTACGCCATCGGCCTCCAAGGCAAGGGCTGGGGCCCCGGCAATTATGAGGCCGGCGGTTATCTGCGCAATCCCGCCGGCCCTTCCTTCAAAAGCTTCCGCGAATTCCTCCATAGCGTCCCCGATGGCCAGCCCTTCTGCTTCTGGTTCGGCAGCTCCAATCCGCATCGCCCCTACGAGAAGGGCAGCGGCCTCGCCGCCGGACTCGATCCGTCCAAGGTCATCGTCCCCCCTTACTGGCCCGATACACCGGAGGTCCGCAATGATCTCCTGGATTATCACCTCGAAGTTCAGCGGTTCGATCAGGAGGCGGCCGAAATCCTCAAGGTGCTCGAAGACTTCGGCCGCGCCAGCAACACCATGGTCATCATGACCTCCGACAATGGCATGCCCTTCCCCCGTGCCAAGGCGAACCTCTACGACGCCGGCACCCGCGTTCCACTCGCCATTCGCTGGCCGGACAAATACCGCCCCGCGCTCGTCATTGACAGCTTCGTCAATCTCATGGATCTCGCCCCCACCATCCTGGATGCCGCCGGCTTCAGACCCCTCAGGTCCATGACCGGGCGCAGCCTTCTACCGCTGCTCACCGGCGAGGAGGAGGATGATCGAGATCGTGTCTTCCTTGAACGCGAACGCCACGCCCACGTCCGCGAAGGCAATCTGAGCTACCCCATGCGCGCCGTCCGCACCCCGCGCTTCCTTTACATCCGCAATTTCCGCCCCGACCGCTGGCCCGCCGGCGATCCCGAACTCGTGCACTCCGTCGGTCCCTTCGGCGACGTGGACGCGTCCCCCACCAAGGAGATCGTTCTCCGCACGAAGGAGATTCCCAACTACGGCCACTACTACCTCCTGAACTTCGGCAAACGCCCCCCGGAGGAACTCTACGATCTCGCCAGGGATCCCCATCAGATCAACAACGTGGTCGATGACCCCCAGTACCGCTTCGAGCTCGGCAAGGTCCGCGGCTCCCTCACCCGCTGGTTGAACAAGACCGAGGATCCCCGCATGGCCGATCCGGACGATGATCGATGGGATTATTACCCTTACTTCGGCGGACCCGCCAAAGCGGCGGCTGCGGAGAAATGATCCCGTCCCGCTTTTGCGCGCCACACTCGTCCGCCGGGTTTCACCCTCATGTTCAGTCTCAAGGATAAGACCGCCCTGGTCACCGGCGCCGCGTCCGGGATCGGCGCCGCCATCGCGGAAACCTTTGCCCGCGCCGGCGCCATCGTTCATCTCGCGGACCGCGACGCAGCCCTCGGTAAGGAGACGGCCGCCCGCATCCGCAAGGAACAGGGCGCGGCCGAATTCATTCCCTGTGATGTCGCGGATGAAGCCTCCTGCCAGGCCGCCGCATCAGCCGTTTACGCCCGGCACCCCCACCTGGACATCCTCGTCAACAATGCGGGCATCGGTCATGTCGGCACCATCCAGCAGACGACCGGCGACGACCTGGACCGGATGTATTCCGTGAACGTCCGCGGCGTGTTCAACATGACCCGGGTGTTCATTGACCGCATGCTCGAACGGAATCAGGGGGTGATCATCAATCTCGCTTCCATCGGCGGAGTCGTCGCCGTTCGTGATCGTCTGGCCTATTGCACCACCAAATTCGCCGTCGTGGGCCTCACCAAATGCCTCGCGCTCGACCACGCGACGCGGGGGCTGCGGGTCAATTGCATCTGCCCGGGCAGGGTCGAGACCCCCTTCGTCAGCGCTCGTCTCAAGGAGTATCCCGATCCCGAAAAGGCGTATCGCGACATGGCCTCCACCCAGGCGATTGGTCGCATGGGAAAGCCGGAAGAAATCGCCGCCGCCGCCCTCTATCTGGCGAGCGACGAAGCCGCCTTCGTCACCGGCACCGCGTTCATGATCGACGGCGGCTGGAGCGCGGGCAAGTAGTGGGGGGAGCATCAGCCCCCGGGGCACGACGCCCGGATCGCAACCATTCATGCGGGAAACCACCTGCCTGCGCCTGGGCTTCCACCTTCGCCACGTTTTCCGCCTCCGCTAAAGCTATGGCAGACAAGTCGTCGGACGAGTCGGCAGACAGTCGAATGGACACACTCTTCGCTTGCGGACGCAAATTTTCGCGCTGGCTGGAATCGAATGGCTCGTGTTATCTACCCGCGGGTCGGGGATCAACCCGGAGCGGCCCGACGCGGGCCGCCCATTGCAAACAGGAATAGTTATGAGCGAGAAGATTGGCGTGGTCGGAGTGGGACGAATGGGCGCGAACATGGCGCGGCGCTTGAAGGACAAGGGCTTCAATGTCGTGGCGGTTCATGACGTCAACGCGCGGGCCGCTGGTGAACTGGCCGCCGAGCTTGGAGCCACGGCGTGCGCCGGACTCGCTGAAGTCACCCGCCTGGCGAATGTCATCCTTACCGTGGTTTCGGACGACATCGCGATGCAGAAGATTTTTGCGTCGAAAGAGGACAATCTGTTGATGAACGCGAATGGAAAGTTGTTCATCAACTGCGCGACGCTGTCGCCGCGCGTGCACGTCGAAATGGAGATGCGGGCCGCTTCCGCGGGCGCGCGGAGCCTCGAAGCCTGCATGGCCTCCAGCATCACCCAGGCGCGCGAAGGCACGCTGTATCTCATGTGCGGCGGCAAACAGGAGACGTTCGACCTCGCGAAGCCGGTGCTCGACGCGTTGGGGGGCACCATCCGTTACATCGGGAAGGCGGGCGAGGCGGCCAAGGTCAAGGCCCTCGTGAACATGGTGATGAACATCAACACCGCCGGCCTCGCGGAAGGCCTCGCGCTGGGGGACGCGCTCGGACTCGACCTCACCATGCTCCGCGAGGTGTTTTCCCAGACCGGTGCGGATTCCCGCGTGTTGAAGACCGACGGCGAGGACATGCAGAACCGCGATCATGCCTGCTTCTTCTCGGCGTCACACGCCGCCAAGGACTCGGGCATCGCCCTGAACCTCGGCCGGGATTTGGAATTGCAACTCCCCCTCGCCGAGGCTACCAAGGCGCAGTACGACGCCATGGTCATGGAAGGATTGGGCAATCTGGACAAATCGGGCATCGCCGAACTCACCTTCAAGGGCCGCCACATCCGCCGCGCCAAGTGATCAACGCCGCGAGGTCAGGTAATACTTCCGCGTGTAATCCTGCACCATCCTCCAGGTGTTGAATTCCGGCACCAGCGTCACCATCGCGCGGCGGATGCGCTGGATCCATTTGCGCGGCAGCCCTTGTTCATCACGCTCGAAGAACAACGGAATCACCTCCTCGGTCAACACCCGGTAGAGATTCTCGCTGTCGCGCCGGTCCTGCTCCTCGATTGAATCCGGATGACTGTCATCCCCGATGGCGAATCCGTTGGTACCGTCGTAGCCCTCGCGCCACCAGCCGTCGAGGATGCTCAGGTTCAGAGCGCCGTGACAACTGCCCTTCTGCCCGCTGGTCCCCGAGGCCTCCAGGGGACGGCGCGGATTGTTCAGCCAGACATCACAACCGGACACCATCTGGCGCGCCACGTGGATGTCATAGTTCTCGATGAAGACCAGGTGCCCCTTCAACTCGCTGAATTTGCTCAGGTGAATGATGTGCTGGATGAAGCGTTTCCCGTCCTCGTCGCGCGGATGCGCCTTGCCTGCGAAGACGAACTGCACGGGACGCTCCCGGTTGCGCGTGAGTTTCACGATGTTGTCAAAGTCCTGGAAGATGAGCGGCGCGCGCTTGTAGGTGGCGAAGCGGCGCGCGAAACCGATCGTCAGCGCGTCCACGTTCAGCAGATGATCGAACGCGATGAAGTCGCTCTCCTTCAGGCTTTCCTCCTGGATCAACAGACGCCGCCGCGTGAACTCGATCAGCTCCCGCCGCAGCCGGTACCGCAACGCCCAGATTTCCTCGTCACTGATGAATTTCGGGTCCTCCATCTTCTGCCAGAATTCCGGATCGTTCAATTCGCTGTCCCAGTTGCTGCCCGTGCGACGCCGCCAGAAATGGGTGGTGTCCCCGCCGGTGACGGATCCATTCTCTCCGCGAATCTGCGTCAGTTTGCGGCGCCAGAACCTCCGCACCGGCCCCTTCATCCATCCCAGCAGATTAATGCCGTTCGTGATGTGCCCGATCGGCACCTGCTCCACCGGCACCCCGGGGAACAGATTGTGCCACATC
>DATKEE010000373.1:0-9802 GCA_035544555.1 Candidatus Methylomirabilota bacterium | reverse complement strand
GGCGGGGACGGTTCTGCAATAGAGGCTGGCGAAGGTGGCGGCCAGTTGTCCGGACACGGCGGGTGGCAGCCGGCGCGCGAGGGCCAGTCCCAGGCGCCACGATCCGGATCGATAGAGCGTGGAGGGTTTCATGGGGCCTGTTCCACCGTGTCATCCGCCCTTGCCCACGCCCGCCACCAACCCGGGAGGAGATACACCGCGATCAGCATCGTCGCGGTGATGCCGGCCGCGCACACCCGGCCCAGGGACGCGAGGCCGGCATTGGAGGAAAATGCAAGTGAACCGAAAGCGGTGATCGTGGTGCCCCCGGCGAGCAACAACGCGCGTCCCACGGATTGTCGCACCGCGGCCAGATCGCCGTGGTGGCGTCGCAAGGAGAGTTGGATATGGATGCTGTAATCCACGCCCAAACCGAACAACAGCGGGACGGCCATGAGGTTCATCATGTTCCAGGACCAGCCGGCGGCGCGCATCACGGCCATTAACACGCCCACGCTCAACAAGAGCGTCGCCAGGCTCAGGAACACTTCGCGCGGCTTCCGGAACACGAGCCACAGCGCCCCGCACACCAGGAGTCCGATCCATCCCACGACGACCGGCAGTTCGCGCAGCACCAGGCCGGAGAGTTCGCTTCCGAGATGATCCCAGCCGCTCAACCAGACGCCGTCCCGTGGCAGGTCCGCGATCAGGGCGTCGAAGGCCGGCGAATCCCGCGCGTCGGCGGAATCGACGGGCGCGTACACCAGTCCGAGAGCGAGCAATGCGCCGGGTGCGCGCGCCGCAAACTTGTCCAGCACCCATTGACTGGAGGGATTGGCCGGCCAGATGGGGGGCGTCCCGGCGGCGGCGCGGTCCCAGAAGTCGAGCATGGCCCCGGTCATGACCAGCGCGTTCGTGGTGAAGCCGGAGGCCAGAAACGCGGCGCGCACCGCCTCCCTGCGGTCGGCCAGGACACGCGCCGTGTCGCGATTCGCCTCCTGCAATCGCGGGTCCGGCCACAGCGAGTCGGGCAGCGTGAAGTCTTCGATTTCGCCCGCGGTCTTCGAGTGCTCCAGGACGGGGCGCGCGCGATCCAACAGGTTCCTGACGTCGAGGGCGTCCGAACCCCGCAGCACCAGCCAGAAGGGTTCCGGGCCGGTGCGCAATTCATCGCGAATATCGTCGAGTGCCGCGTAAGCCGCGCTGCGGCCGGGTCGCAAGGCGTCCGGTGAACGATCGAATTGCGGCAGACCCGTGAACAGGACGAGCGCCATTCCCGCGAAGACAACCCGTGTCGCGATTCGCACGAGGCTTGGGCGGGGAATCCAGTTCCGGGCGGGCGAAGAGGCGGCGTTCGCGCCGGCCTGGGTCTGCTTCAACAAGGGAGGGAGGTAGGCGGCGAGCATGACGAAGGCGGCGAGCAACACTCCGATGGCCACCAGTGAACCCAACTGGGCGAGGCCGGGCAGGCTGCTGAGGTTGAGCAGCGCGAACGCTCCGGCCGTGGTCAACGCCGCCCAGGCGATGGTCGGCGTGAGTTCGCGGCGCAGGGCGGCCGCGTCCGGATGCCTTCGCGCGCGGGCCTCCTGATAGAGGACAAGGCCGTAATCGGCGGCCAGTCCCAGCAGGATCGCCGCGAAGCCGGTGCTCACGACATTCAACGTGCCCAGCATCAATCCGCCGAGCGCGAGTGTGCCTCCCAGAATCATCAGCAACAACGCCAGCAACCAGAGCAACGGACGCCACCGGCGATGGGTCCACCAGAACAGGCACGCGATGATCAATCCCGTCCCCGCGATCGAGCGGATAATGTCGCGTTCCATCCCGCCGCCGATTTCCGCCACAAACGCGGGGCGCCCCGTGAAGGCGATCTCGAGGTGCGAGCGTTCGGACTCCGATTCCCGCCAGAACGCGACGTGCCTTTGAATCGACTCGAGCCAGCGCACGCACTCCCGATAGCTGGAAAGGTCGTTGTCCGCCTTCACGAACACCACCCGGAAGGTGCCGTCGGGCGAGACAAAATAGCGTTCGGCGTCTCCGGTTCCGAGCGATTCGACCGCGGCGGATTCGGGCAGCTCCAGCAGGTTCAACGGGTCGTAGGCGAGCCGGCCGATGCCGTCCGGGGAGAAGGATGTCGCGAGCTGTTGCCGGGCATCCTCGAGAGCGTCGGGGATCGTGAGCGGGTCGAGGCGGTGGATCAATTGGCCGAACACATCCGGAGGCTGTTGAAACCAGAGATACGCGCTGAGTTCGGCGCCTTCGGCGGGGCGTTCCTGCCAGGGTGGCTGCCAGGTGACGGCGGCCACACCGCCGGCTTCGCGAAGACTCAGCGCCAGGGATCGGGTCAGGCCTTCCGTGGTGGCGGCATCGCGACCGCGCACGGTGAGAATCAATTCGCGCGCGTTGGCGAAGTTTTCCTGATACTGGCGCAATCCCTGAACCGCGTGCAGTTGTCCCGGCAGAAGATTCAGGACCTCGACGTCGAATCGCAATCGTGTCAGCCCGAGGATCACGATCCCAAGCAACAGCAACGCGGGCCAGAATTGTCCTGGACGAAGGCGGCCCATCAGGGTGTGGGGAGGTTTGGCATCATATCAGGATCGAGATAACCTTCGATGAACTCCCCGCGTTCCACCGCGCTCAACCGCCACAGCCCGTCGTCGAGCCGCTCAAAAGTCCAGCCAGGCGGGAGAGCTTCATCGCGCAACGCGTCGGGGAGATGCAACCAGATCAACCGTTCCGGGGGTGGGAGCCTGCCGGAAGCCTCGCGGCCATCCGAAGGGAATTGAATTTCCCACGCGCGCGGGGAGCGGCGGGCGACCACGAGAGGGACCGGGATCTTGGTGAACTGGACGACAAACTGGCCGTCCGATCGGGTGGCGACCAGGAGGTCACCGGCGACTTCCTGAGCCTCGCTGTTTGGCCGCCAGACGGCCTGTCCGTGGTGAAGTTTCCAGGCGGGATCTGAAAAATCGGCTGGAGGGATGGGGTGCGGGGTGCGGCAACCGGCCGCGCAAAGCAGGGTTGCAAGCAGGAGCATGGGGAATTTGTTCACGATCCGAAATCTCCGTTTCGGAGGTGGAACTTGCAGTATAAATTGCTTCTCACGAAGGTCTTGGGAAAGCCGGCTTCCCGCCCCCGGGAGGGGGTGGGGAGGAGGAAAGGACGCGGCCAGGGTATGCCGACAAACAGTCACGCGGGATTTTTTGAACATTTTTATCGGGAATTGTCAAAGTCCGCGAGCCTCTTGACAGACGGGGGTGAAATCGTGCTACTGAGAGGCATTCCGCTCCGATCGACGGTGCTTCGTGGGCCGTCCGATGGGGGCTTGTCATTTGTGCATGGGCCGTTTTTCGAAACCGGATCTGGAGACGTGGAATGATTACAGTTGAAAATCTGAGCAAGTCCTTCGGTCCCAAAAAGGCCGTGGATGGCGTGTCCTTCAAGGTCGAGCGCGGCGAGGTGCTGGGGTTTCTCGGGCCCAACGGCGCGGGCAAATCCACCACCATGCGGATGGTCACGGGGTTCATACCGCCGTCCGAGGGCAGTGTGAAGGTGGGGGGCTTCGACATGCTGGAGAATCCCCTGCCGGCCAAGCGGCTGATCGGCTACCTCCCCGAGAACGCCCCCGCGTATTCGGACATGACGGTGCTGGGCTTTCTGAACTTCGCCGCGGAACTGCGCGGTCTGCGCGGCGAGAACCGAAAGAAGGCGGTGGATCGCGTCATCGACATGTGCTTCCTCGAAAGCGTTGTTCATCAGAGCATCGAAACCCTCTCGAAGGGCTACCGTCACCGCACCTGTTTCGCCCAGTCGATCCTTCATGACCCGGACGTGTTGATCATGGACGAACCCACCGATGGGCTGGATCCGAACCAGAAGCACGAGGTCCGGAACCTGATCCGCCGGATGGGCGAGAAGAAGGCGATCATTTTTTCGACGCACATTCTCGAGGAAGTCGAGGCCGTTTGTTCGCGGGCGATCATCATCGACCGGGGCCGGATCGTCGCCAACGGCACACCGGCGCAATTGAAGCAGCGCTCGGCGCACGCCGGCAGCGTGTCGGTGTGTGTGCGCGACCTCACACCCGAGGTGGCGCGGCAGAAATTCGAGCAGATCGCCTCGGTGCGGTCGGCCACCGTGCTGCGGCAGGAGAAGACGCGTCTCTGGCTCCGAGTATTGCCGAAGGGCGAAAGTCAGAACGGCGAGCTGGCGCGGAGCATTGCGGAACTTCTGGTGAAGGAGCGGCTGGGCTTTGAGGAACTGCACACCGAGGAAGGGCGTCTGGACGAGGTGTTTCGCGCGATCACCCGGCCCGAGACCCTGCGGGAGGAACAGAAATAGATGAATACCTGGGCCAACATCAAAACCATCACCAAACGGGAGCTGACCGGCTACTTCGCCTCGCCGGTGGCGTATGTCTTCATCGTGGTGTTTCTGCTCATGTGCGGATTCTTCACGTTCATGCTGGGCCGGTTGATCGAGCGGGGGGAGGCCTCCCTGGCCGCGTTCTTCATGTGGCATCCGTGGTTGTACTTGTTCTTCGTGCCGGCGGTCGGCATGCGGCTGTGGGCGGAGGAACGCCGGCTCGGGACGCTGGAACTGCTGTTTACGATGCCCATCACCGCGTGGCAGGCCATCCTGGGAAAATTCCTCGCCTCGTGGCTGTTCCTCGCGCTGGCGCTGGCGCTGACCTTTCCCATCGCCCTCACCGTCAATTATCTCGGTGATCCCGACAACGGCGTGATCCTGGGCGGCTATTTCGGCAGCCTGCTGCTGGCCGGAAGCTATCTCGCCATCACTTCGCTGACGTCCTCGATGACGCGCAACCAGGTCGTCAGCTTCATCATCGCCGTGGTCGTCTGCCTGTTCCTTGTCCTGTGCGGTTTTCCACCCGTCACCGAACTGCTCACCCGCATGGAATGGCCGGGCCTGGTCAGCTTCGTTGCGTCCTTCAGTTTCATGACGCATTTCGAAGGCCTGCAGAAGGGCGTGCTCGATTCGCGGGACGTTGTGTTTTTTCTCTCGGTGATCGGGTTTTCGCTGTTTGCCACCGGAGTCATCCTGCGCGCCCATCGGGCCGGTTGATCCATCCACCCTGTTGATGTGTTGAACGATGAAACAGAAGCCACTTGAAACCATCCTGTATTCCGGCATCGGTGTCGCGGCCATGCTGCTGGTCATCGTCGCGGTGAATGTCATCGCCGGCGCCGTCAACGCGCGCTTCGACCTCACCGAGGAGAAACTGTTCACGCTCTCGGACGGCACCCGCGCCATCCTCGGGAACCTCGAGAGCCCGGTCACGATCCGCTATTACCAGACCCGGGGCGAGGCCATGCCGGTCTATCTTCAGATCTACGCCCAGCGTGTGTCCGATCTCCTCGACGAATACCGGGAGGTCGCCGGCAATAATCTGATCATCGAGAAATTCGATCCCCAGCCGGACTCCGATGCCGCGGATGCGGCGCGAATCAATGGCGTGGAACCCAGAATGACGCAGACGGGCGATCCCGTTTATCTCGGGTTGGTGGTCAGCCAGCTCGATCAAAAGGACGCGATTCCCTTTCTGACGCCCGAGGAGGAGAACCTGCTGGAATACAACATTACCCGCCGCATCGCGTCGGTGGCGAACCCCGAGAAGGGCGTCATCGGCGTCATGAGCGGTTTGCCGGTGTTTGGCCAGCCCGCCAATCCGATGATGATGCGCATGGGCCAGCAGGGTTCCGAACCGTGGACACTCATTTCCGAGTTGCAAAGGGATTTCGAGGTGCGGGAGGTCGATCTTGCCGCGGAGCGCATTCCCGAGGATGTGAGAGTGCTCGTTGTGATCCACCCGAAGGATGTTTCGGACGCGACGCAGTATGCCATTGATCAGTTTCTGCTGCGCGGCGGCAAGGTGATCGCCTTTCTGGACGCGATGTCGCTCTCGGATCCGAGCAGCCAGCAGAATCCGATGTTCGGCCAGATGCCGGGCGGGGGTTCCTCGCTGCCCAAACTGCTGTCGGCGTGGGGCATCGAGTTCGAGAACAGCCAGGTGGTCGCGGACATGATCTACAAGATGCAGTTGATGCGCGGCAATCAACCGGCCGACGCCCCGACGTTTCTGGGGGTGACGGGCGAGGGCATCAACTCCGAGGACATCGCCACCAGCCAGATCAACGAGGTCTGGCTGCCCTTTGCCGGTGCATTCAGCGGCACGCCGGTTTCCGGATTGACGCGGACGGTGCTGCTCAAGAGCACAGCAAATTCCCAGCTTGTGGACGGTTTCATGGCTCACATGGGAGGCGAGAACATCGTCAACGAGTTCCAGTCGTCCGGCAACGAGCAGACCCTCGCGCTCCGGCTGCAGGGCAACTTCAAGACCGCGTTCCCCCAGGGCCCGCCCGATGGAGGCGCGGAGGAGGAGGGGGACGCGGATGCGGATTCGGAAACGGAAGAGCCGTCCGAAGCCTCGTCGGGCGGCGGGCTCAAGGAATCGACCGCCCCGGGCGTGGTGGTGTTGTTTGCCGATGCCGACATGCTGGCCGACCAGTTCACGGTGCGGCAGTATCAGACGCCGTTTGGCCGGGTGTCGCAGTCGATGAACGGAAATCTCAGTCTCGCCCAAAACCTGGTCGAACAACTCGCCGGCGACGCCAATCTCATCAATCTTCGGAGCCGGGCGTCGCTCAGCCGTCCGTTCACGGTGGTGAAGGAGATGGAGGAGAAGGCGCAGGAGAAGTATCGCGCCCAGCTCAAGCAGCTCCAGGATGACCGCGCCGAGGCCCAGCGGCGGATCAATGAACTGCAGGCGCAGAAGCAACCGGATCAGCGGTTCATCCTGTCGCCCGAGCAGCAGCAGGAACTCGAGCGGCTGCGGAATCGCGAGGTGGAGGCGAACCAGAAACTGAAGGAACTGCGCCGTGAGCTGCGCAAGGAGGCCGATTCGCTCGTCTTCTGGACCAAGTTCATGAACATCGTGCTCATGCCGGCCGGAGTCGCCCTGGTGGGCGTGGTGCTGGCGGTGGTCAAACGATCCAAAACGGCAGCCAAATGAACCGGAAACAGTTGATCATTCTCGTGGCATGCGCCGTCCTCCTGGGCGGCGCCGGGCTTCTCCTGATGAATCGCGACAGTGCCTCGTTCAGCGGCGCGGGACAGGCCCTCGGCGACAAGCTGCTCGGCGATTTCGATTATAACGAGGTCGCCTCGATTTCCATTCGCGATGACGCGGGCGAGGTCACCCTGCGCTTTGAAGGAGACCGCTGGCGCGTCGTCGAGCGCAACAACTACCCGGCCGACTTTACGAAGATCAGCAGCGCGTTGATCAAGCTCAAGGACCTTGCGATCATGCAAAGCGAACCGATCGGCACTTCCCAGCTTGGCAGAATGGAATTGCTCCGCCCCGGCGAGGGCACTCCCTCCGGAACGGTGGTCGAGATGAAGAATGCCTCCGGAGAAACGGTGCGCGAGTTGATCCTGGGGAAGGAGCATCTCAGGGAATCCCCCGCAGCGTCCCCCATGGGCGGCGGGAGTTGGCCCGATGGCCGGTATGTGCTCCTGCCCTCCCGGCCGGAGCAAATGGCGCTGGTGGGCGAGCCGTTGAGCGAACTCGAGGCAAACCCCCAAAACTGGTTGAACAAGGAGTTCTTCAAGATTCAAAGCCAGAATGTGAAGTCCATCTCCATGGAGAGCCCCACCAATTCCTGGGCGCTCAGCCGCGAATCCTCCACCAATACCTGGCAGCTCGGGAGCCCGCAGCCGGATGAGGAACTGGACACCACACGAGTCTCCTCCGTCGTCAGTCCCCTGGGCTCTCCGGGGTTCGACGATGTCGTCCCCGAATCCGATCCCGCCGAAACCGGCCTGGATGAGCCAGTGGTGGTCAATGTGGAGACATTCGATGGCTTCGCCTACACGCTCCGGATTGGCGCCCTCAACGATCAGGAACAATATCCCCTGGCCGTCGAGGTGACAGCCGATCTGCCGGACGCGCGAACCGCGGGCGAGGATGAAAGTCCCGAGGACAAGGAACGGCTGGACAAGGAATTCGCCGAACAACAGCAGACCCTGAAGGAAAAGCTCGAACAGGAGAAGCGGCTTGAATCCTGGACCTATCTGGTCTCGAAGTGGACGGCGGATCCCCTGCTCAAACCGCGCAAGGATCTCCTCAAGGAGAAGCAGGAGGCGGAGGACGCGATCCCGGAGACAACCGGCGACGCGGCGACGGACAGCGGCATCGATCTTGTTCCCGAGAACATCATTCCCCTGCCTCCGATGCCGGAGCCGCCCGCCACTCATGGAAATGACCTTCCGGAGTGACGGAGGATTTGGGCCGGAGCGCGGAACAACTCAGGCGGGATCGGCGAAGGAAAGCCTCGGCACCACGGGCAGCCTCCGTTGCAGGCGGACGATCCAAAAGAACAACCGCATCCGCCAACGCAACGTCCAGCCCCCCTCGAGTTCTCCCGCCAGCACCGCGTTCACCGCGGCCGGCAGAGCGAACTTATGGCGCGGTTCGAGGAACACCTCCATGAACGGGGTCGTGTAAAAATGCTCGACCAGTTGCCAGTAGAACTTCATGGCGCGAAGTACGCGCTGCTCATAGCGAACCAGCAGCCTGGACCCGTCCGAATTCGCATCGACGGACCGCGAGACCACTTCGGCCGCGAGTTTCCCGGAGTGCATGGCGAGATACACGCCGGCGGAGAATATGGGGTCCATGAATCCCGCCGCGTCCCCCACGCGCAATAGTCGGGGATCGACGAGGCGCCGGTTGCGATAGGAGAAGTCTCCGGTCGTCTGAATCGGCCCCGCGGGCCGCGCGAGTTCCATGCGTTGCCGCATGGCGGTGCTGGATCGCCAGAGACGCTCAAACAGGGCCGCCGCCGGTTCCTTGCAGCCCACAAACTCCGCCTGGTCCATCACGCAACCGACGCTCACCTTGTCGGACGACAGCGGAATCAGCCAGAACCATTTGTCCTTGAGCCGAACGATGACCGTGTCCCCCGCCTTGTCCCCCTCGTCCACCCGCACGCCGTGAAAGTGACCGAAGATCGCGAGCTTCTTGAGGCGCGGATGGACAATGCGCAGGCCCTCCTGGTTTCCCGTGAGATTGCCGCGTCCGCTGGCATCGATGACAAACCGCCCGGAAAAGACCGTCGCGTCACCGCCATCGTCCCGCGCGTGAACGTTCATGCGATCTTCCTGTCCGACAACCCGCGTCACCGTCCATCCTTCGCGCACCTCGGATCCGCTGCTGGCGGCGTGTTGGAGCAACAGATGGTCGAATCGGGCGCGCTCGACCTGGAACGCCTCGGGTTCACGCGTGAAGCGGCCTTCGCGGAAGACAAATTTCGCCATCTTGGAGGCGTTGCCCGCGTGAAACTGGGCTCCGAACTTTCGTGGAAACCCGGCCGCCTCGAGCGTCTTCAGCACGCCCATCTCCTCGAAGATGCGGCGGTTGTAGGGGAGCAGGGATTCGCCAATGTGAAATCGGGGGAAATGTTCCTTTTCCAGGAGGAGCACGCGTTTGCCGTCGCGCGCCAGGAAGGTGGCCGACGCGGAACCACCCGGTCCCCCGCCGATCACAATGGCGTCGTACAACGTTTGTGGCATCGCCGGTGATGTAAGCGAAAAGGGGGCGGGCGGACAAGCGCGCGCGTTCAATGCGTCGAATGCGGCCGGTGCAACCCGATGCCCGCGCCGTGGAGTCGGGAGCGCGGACAGCTTGTCCGCGCGTTGCGTGACGAGGATTTGCGCGGACAAGCTGTCCACGCTCCGATCAAGCCACGAAGATGCTTTTGGGAGGGGAAGTCAGCGGAGGACGGAGGTGCGTTCCGCC
>DATKEE010000372.1:0-5421 GCA_035544555.1 Candidatus Methylomirabilota bacterium | reverse complement strand
AATGCCACGTTCGGCGTCACGCTCGGCAACCCGCTCTGGGAGGAATTGCGCGACATCGCCCTCCTCGCCGGCCCGAGCTTCATGCTGAACGTGACGTTGAACGACGACCGGCGCATCACCGGCGTGTTCGCCGGCGACATTCTCAAGGCCCACCGCGAGGGCTGCGAGTTCGTGCGCCACTCGGCCATGCAGAAGGTGGACGCGCCGTTCGACGTCGTCGTCACCACCAACAGCGGGTATCCGCTCGACCTGAATCTCTATCAGGGCGTCAAAGGCATGAGCGCCGGGGCGCGGATCATCAAGGAGGGCGGCACCTTGATTCTCGCGTGCGAATGCAGCGAGGGCATTCCGGACGGCAGTCCTTTGGACCAGCTCCTGCGCGGCGCGTCCAGTCCCGAGGAAATCCTGGCGATGCTGGCCACGCCGGGATTTGTGAGGCCGGAACAATGGCAGGCGCAGATTCAGGCGCTCATCCAGCGCAAGGCGAAGGTGCTGCTCCACAGCTCGCTGCCGGACGACGTCGTGCGGGCCGCGTTTCTGACTCCCTGCGAGGACATCGGCGCCACCGTCCGCGAGGAACTGGAGCGCCACGGTCCCGACTCCCGCGTGGCCGTCCTGCCCCAGGGCCCGCTCACCATTCCCTACCTGGGTTGAGAACGGTTTTTTGAACGGCCCGCTAGGGTGTCCCGCCTTCAGGTGAGAAGAATCGTCCGGGTAAGACGCGGCAGTCGTTGCAGAAAGCGCGAAACGATGTTGGCCGTCACTGCGCCCGATCCTTCGAGGTTCAACCGGCCCGATGCAAGCGGTTCCTTGGCGGACTCGTCCGACTCACGGCGGAAGAGTGCGTCCGGTCGGACGCTTCTTGCTGGCCAGCACCTCGATCTCCCGGATCACCCGATCGAGTTCGTCGCCTATCGACGCCGGACCATGCTTCTTGAAGGCCTGCGTCAGCGAACGAAAATACCAGAGCGCGCCATCCTTGCCGTCGGGATAACGCCGCCACAAGGATTCCCCCTCGACCCGGAGATTGCGCAGGAGCGCGCGCGCGTTGTGCAGCTTGTCGCAAGCCGCCACCAGCCGCACCGGCGATGACGCCTTGCCGAGGCTGGTGATGAACTTCTGCTTCACGTCCCGCCAGGGCGCGTCGGCCTTCTTCGCCGAGGCCGTGCAGCCGGCGACGATGTCCGCGACATTGTCACCGAACCGGGCGCGAATATCCTTCACCCGGTCCTCGCCGCCCGCGTCCTCCACGGCGTCGTGCAGCAGGGCGGCGATGGCCTCCTGCTCATTGGCGCCGTATTCGAGGGCGAGGCCGGCGACCCCCATCAGATGAGCGAGGGCCGGCATCCGCGTCTTGTGCCGGACCTGCCCGGCATGAATGACGGCGGTGTAGGCGAGCGCTTGATCGAATTTTATTGAAAACACCATGGAACCCTCGGGTTGAGAGGCGTGCCGGCGGGGAAATGTCCCCGCCCCAGGCATCGCCAGCCGTGAAATAGAGCCTAGAACACCGGCACCCTCGCGCCAACCCGGTTTTTGCGGCCATGCACGTTTGGAGTTCGGACATTCAGCCGGCTCGACTTTACGCAAACCTTACCGCGAACTTTACCGCAAACTCTGCTTGCGTTTGTCACGTGATCGTGTTGATGCCGCGAGCTTTGTCTGGAAGCCGCCCGGAGTAGATTCCACCAGTTCGCGGTAAAGATTGCGGTAAAGTTCAACCACCTGCCTGAAAAACCTGCATCGGAAAACGGGCGGGCAGTGGAGAACGTTTTCGCCCTGGCCGGGCTCCAATGCGTTCCCCGTGCGCGGAAGATACTGCGGCCCGGGACAGGATGGGGATCCAAAGGACTTGATCAACAGGTTTTGCATCGACGCCCTCAGGGCTTTTGGGGAGAGTGTTCGCCGCCTATGCGCCGTTCGATCTTGTTCTCATCGGCTCTGTGTTTCGGACTTTTCCTTTCCGGATTCCCCAACGGGTATGCGGCGGAGGACGAGGAACTGACGCTCAACCAGAGGCTCCGCGACCAGTTGGGCAAACCGAACATCATCCTCATCCTCGCGGATGACCTCGGCTACGGCGACCTGGGTTGCTATGGACAGGAGCAGATTCAGACCCCCAACCTGGACCGGCTGGCGGCGGAGGGCATGCGCTTCACCCAATGCTACGCGGGCAGCACGGTGTGCGCGCCTTCCCGCGCCTGCCTGATGACGGGACGGCACACCGGTCACGCGCGCATCCGCGGGAATGGGCGCGTCCCCCTCCTCCCGGAGGATGTGACCGTGGCGGAAGTGCTCGCCGGCGCGGATTATGAAAGCGGTGTGATCGGCAAATGGGGCCTGGGCCTGCAGGAGACGACCGGAGTCCCGCAAAAGCAGGGCTTCTCGCAATGGCTCGGCTATCTCGATCAAACCCACGCCCACAATTACTACCCCGAGTTCCTCTGGCGTTATGACTCCCTGCACGGGGAACGGCTGGTGCCGTTTCCGGAGAATGCCGACGGCCGGCAGGGTCGATACTCGCATGATGTGTTCACCCTGGCGGCGCTCAATTACGTGCGGGTGAACCGCCACCGTCCCTTCTTCCTCTACCTCGCCTACACGATCCCGCACGCCAACCCCGCGCTCGGCCGCGAAACCGGCAACGGCATGCAGGTGCCCGACGACGCTCCCTACACCGACCGCGACTGGCCCCAGCCGGAAAAGAACAAGGCCGCGATGATCACACGCATGGACGCCGACATCGGCCGGCTGGTTGACTTGCTGAAGGAACTGAAAATCGATGACAACACCCTCATCTTCTTCACGAGCGACAACGGGCCGTTAAATGTGGGCGGCGTGGACCCGGAGTTTTTCCGGAGCTCGGGACCCTTGCGCGGGGTCAAACGCGACCTTTACGAGGGCGGCATCCGGGTGCCCATGATCGTGCGCTGGCCCGGCCGGATTGCGGCGGGCCAGGTCAGCGACCAGGTCTGGGCGGCCTGGGACTTTCTTCCCACGGTGGCGCAGCTTGCGGGCGCGTCCCATCCCCGGGGACTGGATGGCATTTCCATCGCCCCGACGTTGCTTGGCGGGGAACAGGAAAGGCAGCACGAATTCCTCTACTGGGAATTCCATGAGCGCGGTTTCCAACAAGCGGTGCGAATGGGCGATTGGAAGGCGGTGCGGCCTTATGTGGCGGAACCGCTCGAACTCTACAACCTGAAGGAGGATCCCGGCGAGGAACACAACGTGGCCGGCGCGAATCCGGAGATCGTCGGACAAATCGAGGAGTATCTGGAGAATGCGCGGACGGAATCCGAACACTGGCCGGTGAAAGCCAGCCCCCGGACTGAATAGGAGCCCATCCCGACGAAGCCGGGAGCGCTCAGGGAATGGATTCCGCGCCCTCTCCTTCCGCCGGCATCTCCGGCGAACTGGAAGGGTTGTGGGTCGACTCAGGTTCCGCGGTTTGAGGGCGCGAGAGGGGAACATGGTCCATGGGACCCGGAGGACGGCCGCGGCGGAGGTCGTCGCGCTCGGCTATGCGCATTGTCAGAATGGATCCAAGGACGACCCCGCCCAGCACGATGATGAAGATCAGCACGACCTGGCGGGTGGAAAGCTGATGCGCCGCAGCCGGGGGCTCCGTCGCTCGCTGCTTGCCGTCGTCGCTGTGTTCGGGATCGTTCATGCGGGCAGGGAATGGCAGGGGGGGTGAATCTCAATCCCCCTTGGACCGTCGCTTGCGAGCGCCTTGATCCTCCTCTTCCTCACCCTCCTCGGTGGCGGTGGCGCTTTCTCCGTAGAGCGAATTGATTTCCGCGAG
Source organism: Candidatus Methylomirabilota bacterium (assembly GCA_035544555.1). Taxonomy (GTDB): domain Bacteria; phylum Verrucomicrobiota; class Verrucomicrobiia; order Limisphaerales; family DATKEE01; genus DATKEE01. The sequence goes on along the minus strand of DATKEE010000372.1, from coordinate 1,613 downwards.
GTGTGTCTGCCGCCAGGTGCCGTCGGCCTCAAGCTGCTTCTGCGCCTCGATGGAAAACCGGGTCCAGGGAATGGCCTCCAGGCGGCGCGCCGCGATGGGTTTGCCGGTCATCTCACAGACGCCGTAACTGCCGTTTTCAATGCGCCGCAACGCCTCCTCGATTTCATAAAGGGAGCGGTGATCGGCGGAGAGCAGACTCAGGGCAAAGTCACGATCAAAGCTGTCGGTGCCCGAGTCCGCCATGTGCATGCTGAAGGGGACGCGCTCTTCGTTGGCTTCGCGCGAGAGCTGCCCGATCTGCGCGAGGATCTGGTTGCGCAAATCCAGGAGATTGCGGTGGTGGGTCCGCCACTTGGCAGGGACGCGCGCGGGCGGTTGCGAGCCCCGAGGGTGGGAACGATTCCGATTGGAGCCCAGAATATCGCTCGTGGTGGCCGCTGTCGCCCCAACGACCCGGGACGCCTTTTTTTTGACCGCCGGCTTCCGCGGCGCGGTCTTCTTCTTTCGGGCTGGTTTTGATTTTTTTCTGACGGCTGCCATGGACGCACACGATAAACCGCATCGCGGAGTCGTCATACCTTTTTCTCACCATTTCACAACACGGATTGCCCGATGCCAGAGCTCCGCGCCCGGGCCTTTCCAGGAAGGGAAACGCGGGTTCGACGAGGATGCGGGTCCGTCCGTGTCCATGCGGCTTCGGATCCCGCGGTCACGCGTTCCCCATCACCAGGGCGCAAGATTCGCTCCATGGCGCCCCGGGGGATGGCCGCGTCAACCGGCTCCCGCGACCAACCGGACGAGCGCCATCGCGTTGAGCAGGGCCTTGGGCACCACGCTGCCGACATCGAGATGCTCCGGCTGCTTAGATCCGTCGGAACTGGACTCCGAGCAGTGCGCGTTGTCGCCGCAGGGTCCAAGGCCATCGATGCAGGGGAGACGATGCCAGAGATAGTTGCCATCGCTGACGCCGCCGCGCTCCTCGCGAAGCACTTTGAACCCGAGGGGGGAGGCTGCCTCGCGCCAGAGGGCGAAGAGCCGGTCCGTCGCCTCGTTGCGCGGCCAGGGGACGGTCTCCTCGGCCACTTCGATGGACACGCGGCAGGGGAATTGATCCTCGGCGCTGCGAACGGTGGTCTGACCGTTCAACGCCAGCAACGCCTCGCGGCCCGCGTTGAAAACCTCCGGTGAAAAGGCGCGCATTTCGATTTCCGCGGAGGCGAAGTGCGGCACGCGGTTGACCACCGTGCCGCCGGAGACGGTGCCGACGTTGAAAGTGAGATCATTCGCGTAGTCGGTCAAATCGGCGATCCGGCGGATGATCTCGGAAATCTGGACCACGGCATTCGCGCCGCGGTGATGCTGGCTGCCCGCGTGGGCGCCCCGGCCTTCGACGCGGAGACGAAATGTGGCTCGTCCCTTTCGCGACGTCACCAGCGTGAATCTCTCGTCCAGTCGCCCCCCCGTCTCGAACACCAGCGCCCCCAGCGCGTCCCCAGGAAGCCGCTCGAGGCAGAGCCGGCCAAAATCGCGCGACAGCACCTCCTCGGACGAATTCAACAGGACCACCCAGGTGACGGAATCAAAGACGACGGGCGCAATCGATTTCATGGCGG
>DATKEE010000371.1:0-8050 GCA_035544555.1 Candidatus Methylomirabilota bacterium | reverse complement strand
CGGCATCATGAATTGAATGGGCGAACAGGCGCGGCAGGAACGAGCATCCGCGGGCGCACTTCATGAATTGCGCGGAACGCGCGAGCAACCCCAGCACCATGCTGAACAATGCCGGAACGGGAAGATTGCCGGCGGTGACGTGCACCAGCAGTTCCGGCCCATGCGCCATGGAGGCCCTGCCTGTACGTTCATCCACCGGATTGGCCTCAGGTTGATCGAGTCGTTGACCCTGTCCCAGGTCCTGAGACACCAGGGCGTGGAGGTTGTCCCGTGTGAGTTCCCGGAAGAAATCGTCCAGGCCGGCCGCCATGGTTGCCGATGGAAAACCGCTGGTGCTCACGTCGGCCTCAAGGGCCAGTCGCCGCAAGTTAAAATCTTCGTCCAACCATCGCCCGGCGGTATCGGCGATCAGTCCGATGAGGGATTCGGTGGAGCGTGACGCGAGAAACTGCTCCCGGTTCCGCCGCAGGGTGCGGCAGGCTTCGTGAATCATGGACGGCGACAAGGCCGCGTCGGAAGGAAGGTCGGCGAGGAAATAATCCGGCAGCGTGCTCATGGCATCGATCCCATCATCAGGGAACATCCGCGCGGTTCGCTGGTGGCGGCGCGGCCCAGGAGTTCGAAACCATTGTCCCTCCCGACCGCCAGATCGCCGGTTTGAACCGCCAGGACCGAATACACGTTCGCCAGATCAAACACTTGAAGCAGACCGGCCTCACCGTCCACCACGGGACCGCCGGTTTCCGGTGACACCACTCGAACGCGCGCCCAGGGTGGAAAGCGAAAGACGCGCCCGGCCGGCTCCGCCGAATCCGGTGCACCCGCGATGCCATCGTAGGCCTGGGAACCGAGTTCGCTCATTCCATACTCGGACACGATCCGGGACCTCGGCACTCCCAACGCTTCGGACAGCGAGCGGTGGAGGTCCTCCTTTGACAGCGATCTCGAACGCCCCTTGTAACCGCCCGTCTCCATGACGACTGATCCTTCCGGCAGCGCGCGGCTTGATGGCTGGCCGGCGGAGCGATCCAGGAATTGCACGAAGGAGAATGCGGTGCCGCAGAGAATGACACGCTCTCCGGAGTCGGCGGCATCGGCGAGAATCTGAAGTATGCGGTCGGGATCGATTTTCCATTCGCCTGTCGAATCACAAGTTCCGGCGAAGACGGAGTTCCGGGCGCCAAACCGCCGTGCCACCATGCCGAACATGCAAACGAGCGAGGAGTGCGGGGCTTCGTTCGGAGACGGAGTGAGGAAAATGAAGCGAGGTGCCGGAGCCGGCTCCATCCGGCCGCCGGTTGCTGACGTTGCGTTCATCAAGTGGCGTTCAAACCACGGCAGCGCCGAGGCCTCGTAAATCCCGAGGGACCGGTCGCTGTGAAAATGACGGCTCGGTTGTTGGTGGGTGGTTCCGCTGGAATGAAACGTTCGGATTCTATCAGCGGGGGAGAGGCTGGTCAGATCGAGCGTCTTGAAAGCTTCGGTGGGAATTGCCGGGATATCCGTCCAATGTTGGATCGCGTCCGGCCGGATCTCACGGGCGATGCAAAGTTGCCGCAATGGCGCTACAGCCTCGACCTGGAGTCGAAACAGGGCCAGAGCCAGTTCATTGAAGCAGCCATCGACGGCGCCCGGTTCATCGTGTCGGTCATGGTATTCCGGACGCAGGCTCGATTCGATGAAATCGAGCAGGGCTTCGGAGAGGGCCGGAAATGATGAGAGTTGTGTCATTGCGGTTTTGTGCGGGCGTCGGGAAACGCGACCGGCTGGTTTTCCGCCACAGCCGGAGAAGGTTATTTAGGATCAAACCGCCGCGCGCGCAAGCGGTGAAATCACCGGGATGAAGGCGACGGCATTGGAGCGACGGTTTCCGACCCGGGATGATACCAGTTTACCGGGCCAATCATGGGACCGCCCCTGGAGTCTGGACTTTTAGCCGGCTCGACTTTACCGCGAACTTTACCGCAAACTCTGCTTGCGTTCGTAAAGTCACGCCCGCCGCCCGGAGTAGATTCCACAAGTTCGCGATAAAGATTGCGGTAAAGTTCAAGTACCTGCCTAAAGAGTCCAAACTCCCGGTGAGGAGAAGGGTGGCGCGATTACTTGGCGTCCAGCTTCGCAACGGCGTTCTTCATTTCCGTCAGATGCACGTCCGCGGAGCGGTTGTCGGTCACGTGTTTGATGTTCCCATCCAACCCGATCAGAAACGTGACGCGCCGCGCCATGTTGCGGTCCGGACCCATGCGCGCGCCAAAGGCGTCGGCAATCTTTCCGTCCGTGTCGGCAATGAGCGTGAAGTTGAGGTCATGCTTCTTGATGAATTCGCGGTGGCTGTCCGCAGAATCGAAGCTGACTCCGATGACCTCGACATTCCCCTTTTTGAGGTCTCCCATCTGGTCGCGCAGACCGCACGCCTGCGTGGTGCAACCCGGGGTGTCGTCCTTGGGATAGAAATAAAGCAGGACCACCTTCTTTCCCAGCGAGTCCGCAAGTTTCCAGGTGTCGCCGTCCTGGGTTTTGCCCTCGACCCTGGGGGCGGGATCGCCGACGGAGGGGGTTTTGGCATCGGCCGCATGGCCGGCGTGAACGAGGCTGACGAGGAGGCCGACGCAGAGTGGGGCCGCCAGCCGATGGAGCAGGTGAAGTTTCATGAGATGAATCGTGTTGAATGAAGGGTGGAATCGTGTGTTCAAGCCCGTCAGAGCAGGATGCTTGGACGGGTGGAGGTCACGATAGCGCAGGAAGCAGGGGTGTCAACGGGAGCCGGTCAAATATCGACGGCCTGGCCGGACTTGATGGATTGTCGTTCGGCTTCGCAGATATGGATGGCGCTCCGTCCGTCCTGGACGGTGACAATGGTGGGCGGACGCCCCTTTTTGACGCACTCGAGGAAGTAACGGATCTCGCCCAGGAAACCGTCGCCGCCATCGAAGGTGATGACGCGAGGTTCCTTGTCCTTTTCGCAAAGCCGCAGGGCTTCCGCGCCCCGGGTGCTGGCGTAGTCGGCGGTCGCGTTTTCGAAGTTCACGGTGTACTCCATGGTGAAGCCGAAGCCCCGGCTCATCGACCAGGCGCCCTCGGCATGAACGATGGCATCGCCCGGCACGCGATACTGGGTGACGACGTGGTCGATGGATCCGCTGAAGAGGGAGTAACCGGTGGAATATACCTGTTTGGGCCGGCCGAAGCAGAACTGGATGAAGTCCGTGTCATGGATGTGCAGGTCGAGGAGGGCGCCACCGGAGACGGCGCCATTGAAGAAGGTGCGCGGGCCCCATCCGGGGGGTTCGGCCACGCGGCGGAAACGCGCGGCCAGGGTATTTCCGTATCGCTTTTGACCAATCGCCTCCCTGAGCCATTTCCATTCGGGCCAGAACCGAAGACACATGGCGGGCATGAAGAAACCGCGTGCCTTCGCGGCGGCTTCGCAGACTTCATCGGCGAGTTTGCTGGATCGTGACATGGGCTTTTCGCAGAGCACATGCTTGCCGGATTTGAGGGCACCGATGGCGAGTTCGGCGTGCGCGGAGGTGGGCGCGCAGATGTCGATCACATCGAGGTCCGAATCCCCGAGCATCTCGAGAAAGTGGCGGTAGGCCTTCACCTGGCTCATGTCGAGCCGGACGGGATCCATCTGGCCGACGTTGCCTCCGGCGTTCGTAAAGTCGCCGTCCAGATTCCGTCCGCTGGGGTTGCAGATGGCCGCGACACGAGCGTCCGGGATCTGGCGGTAGGCGCGAATGTGAGTGGCGGCCATGAAACCAAGTCCGACGATGCCAATATTGATCATAAGGTGAATGAAGTTCCGTTTGTCCCGGGATTCCCGGACGGCGCGCCACGGACAGGCCGGGCTCCCCGTGGTCAGACGCCGGCCGCCTCGGGGATGGTTTCGACGAATTCACGGGCGGCGCGGATGTCGGCCACGCGCTGTTCGCCGGCCTCGCGCTCGATGCAACACCAGCCGGAGTAGTTCAGGTCGGTGAGAGTCCGAAAGAATGCCTTCCAATCGACCTCTCCGGTGCCGACGACAACTTCGTCCCCCCAGGTGCCGGGTGTCCTGGTTTTCCGGGCATCCTTGATGTGAATCTGTTTGAGCCAGGGCCCGAGAACGCGGAGCGCCGCGATGGGATCTCCCTTGTCATAGAGGAGCATGTTGGCGGGGTCGAAATTCACGCCAACCGTGGGACGGTCGAGCAATTTAAGGAAGGACGCGAGTTCCGACGCCGTTTCCTGTCCGGTTTCGAATGCCAGATCGATTTGTTCGGCGGCGAGGGTGTCGGCGGCGAAGCGGAGACGTTCGAGCAGGGTCTGGAATGCGGGATCGGAGGTTTCATGGGGAATGAATCCCGCGTGAAGACTGACCAGTTTGAGTCCGAGTTCACGGGCCAGTCGCGCGCTGACCCGCAGGTTCGAGCGATTCTGATTCCACGTGGCATCCGGGACCAGTCCGCCCGTCCGCCGGATGGATTCGAGTGTGGAATAATCCTCGCCGACAGTGCCGATCATGCCGGAGACGAGCGTGAATTTGTGCTCGCGGCAGAGGTCCGGAAGCGCGGCCCAGACCCCGGGGGAATCCCTCAACGGGTCGAGGGCGATCTGCATGCGGGAGAGACCGATCTCCTTCATGTGGCGGATCAGGGTTTCGGGATCCGGCGGTTGCAGGGACCAACTGCAAACGGCGAGTCGCTGAGGGTGAGGTGTGTGTATCATAAGCAAACCCGCGGTCATCAGGGATGCGGGGCATTGTAGTGAGAGTCCCGCCGGGAGGCCACAAAAACCGTCCACTCGGGAAGCGAATTTTAAAACAGGCTCCTAGAAAACGAGCGCCCTCCGCGGCTGCCCGGGGCAATGCATGCACCCGTTATCGTGGCCGCAAGCGCGTCTGCTTGAGCTTCTCGACAAACGAGGTGTAGTCCTCCGCCTGCCTCCTCAATCGCTTCAGCAAATCGGCATCGGTCAGCCGGCCGGAATCGTCCAGCAGATCGTTGATTCGAGGCAGGAACACGTGCCCGGGAAAGACGTATCCGTCGCGATAGGAGAAGATCTGCTGCAATTGCTCGATGGGACGCAGCGCGCCCCAGCCGCCGGCCGAGACTCCGACGAAGCAGACCGGTCGCCCGATGAAACTCTCGGGGAACTTCAACATGTCGATGAAGTATTTCAGGATACCGGGAACGCTGCCGTTGTATTCGGGCGTGACTACCACCAGGCCGTCCGCCTTCAGCACGGCCTCGGAAAACGGGGCGAACGCGGCGGGCTTTTCGGCGTAGGAAGCGGGATTGAAGATCTCCGGAGGCAGTTCGGCGAGATCGCTGACCTGGAGGGGCACCTTCATTTCCTCGTAGATGGATTGCACCTGGAGGGCGACTTTACGGCTGTTGCTGCCGGGACGATTCGTTCCAATGATGAGATTGAGCATGGGGGGAGATTCCAATGAATTTGCGATTGGAGCAAGGGAAGGACTTCACGAAATCGCCAATCGCTCCCCGGCCCGGAGGGGATGGCCGGCGAGAAAGGCGGCCGCTTCCAGCCGGCGCCCCCCTTCCCGTTGCAATTCGAGCACGCGCAGCGAGTCGCTGCCGCAGGCGATCACGAGCCCGGCTGCACCGGCCTCGAGAACGACGCTGGGATCGCCGCCGCAGCCGGGTTCGACGGCGACCTTCCACAGCTTTAGAAGCCGGGGGCCTTCGGAGGTGGACTGCCGGGTGTACGCCCCCGGCCAGGGGATGAAGGCGCGAACCTGATTCCAGATGGAACGCGCGGGCTTCCTCCAATCGATCTGACCATCCTCCTTCCTGATTTTCGGCGCATGGGAGACACCCTCCATCGGTTGCGCGCGCGGCTGGATGTCGCCGGCAAGATACCCGGGAATGGTTTCCACCAACAATTGACCGCCGATACGTGCCAGCCGGTCATGCAATGTCATGCCGTCGTCGCCGGGAAGTATTTCGGTTTCGCGCTGAGTGAGGATGGGACCGGTGTCCATGCCGGCCTCCATTTGCATGATGGTGACGCCGGTCTGGCTCTCATCGTTCAGGATGGCGTACTGGATGGGGGCCGCGCCGCGGTATTTGGGAAGCAATGAGGCGTGCACATTGAGGCAGCCATGTCTGGGAAGATCGAGCACCGCTTGGGGAAGGATCTGGCCGTAGGCCGCGACAATGATGAGATCGGGCTCCAGCGCTGCAATTTGCGCCACGGCGTCGGCGTGACGGAGACGTTCGGGCTGGAGGACCGGGAGGTGCAGTTCCCTGGCGAGTTGCTTGACAGGAGAGGGAGTGGGTTTGAGGGCGCGTCCACCGGGGCGGTCGGGCTGGGTGACGATGGCCGGGATTGTTCCAAGACCGGACTGGACGAGGGCGCCAAGGCTGGTCCGGGCCAGCTCGGAGGTGCCCATGAACACGATTCGCGGCTCTGGCATGAGAGGTTTGCGTGGCGCGCTATGAAATGGTTGACGCCGCCAGCGAATCCGCCGGCAAGGCTCCGCCGGGCATTGGTTCCGGAGGTGGCGGATCCCGGGGGCTGTGGGGGGCGGGGCGGGTCAACCGGTCAAAGTTTGCAGATCACCTTGAGGATGTCCATGAGGACGGCCACGGGTTTCTGGGTGGAATCGATCACGTGGACGAATTCGGGTCCGTAGTAATCAAGGACGGGACGCGTTTCACGTTCGTAGGTTTGCAGCCGGCGCTTGATGGTTTCCAGATTGGCGTCATCGAGGCGGTTCTCGCGCAATGCCCGGCGCTGGAGGCGTTCGACCATCTTGTCCATGTCCGAACAGGTCAGGTTGAAGATGGCCTTGACGTCGATGGTGTCCCTGAGCATGGCGGCCTGCTCGGGATTGCGGGGGATGCCATCGAGCACCAGGGTGTCCTGGTCCGGTTGGAAACGTCCCTGTACGACGCTCGACTGGATGTTCTTGCGCCAGAGATTGATCGTGGGTTCGTCGGGAACCAGTTCCCCGCGGCTGGAATAGTCGATGAAAATGCGCCCCAGGGGATCGTCGATGCGGAGATTGCGGAAGGCGTCGCCGCAGGCGAAGTGGAAGATGCCGGGAACGGCGCCCAGGATTTTGCCCTGGGTTCCCTTGCCCGCGCCAGGCGCGCCGAACAGCAGGACGGTTCGATACTTCATGCCCGGGCGTCCTTGTGGCGCATGACGACCTCGGTGATCTCGACGAAGGGAATGGTCTCATCGGTCGAGGCCCCGCCCTTGTCCACCTGAAACACGAGATCGTTTTGATTGATGCTCCGGATGTGATGACCGGTGTGCTTTCCGCGGGCCGAGGTGATGTCGATGACCATGTCCTGAAACTCATCCTCGGGCACGGGCCGGAGGAAACCGGCGAAACGCGTCTCGAAGAAGCGGCGGTTGAACGTGATCTGGCCGCGGCGGAATGTGGTGCTGCGCGGCAGGCCGGGGGCGGCGTCGGCGTCTTCCACGGGTTCGGGCGCGACTTCGACATACTGTTCCTCCTCTTCCGGAGGCCCCTCTTCGGGTTCCTCGTGGCTGCGGGAAACCAACCCGATCTCCTCGAGTGAAACCTCCCGGCTGGGGAGGGCGAGAAAAATGATGGGGCCCAGGATGGGCACGACCGCCGAGACGCCGCAGACCAGTCCGGGCTGCCGGTTTCTGAAAAAGGCAATCTCATAGCCCGCGTAGGCGCTCGCGCCAATGATCAACAGCAGAAAAAAACCGCCGATGGGGGTCGCAAACATCCCGAACAAACTCCCGTCTTCAGGGCGCGGCAGGCGCTCCACGGGCTTGACCACCTGTCCGGTCATTTCCGCCTCTTCCGCCGGAGTCAGCTCGATGAACGGTTCGACGAATTGGCCGGCGCGGGGATGGTCGCGCAATTCCTTCAAGGTTTCCTGCGAAAGCCGGTCCCAGGGAATGCGCTCATAATTGTTGCCCTCCACGCGGACGAGGACGTCGGCGGCGGTGAAGTTGATGGGTTCCCCGGTGACGGTGCCGCCATCGGCGAGCCGGAAGGTTGCCGAGTAGCCGCTGAAGGCCAGCAGCAGCCCCATCATGAGGGACAGGCAAAGTTGGT
>DATKEE010000370.1:0-4546 GCA_035544555.1 Candidatus Methylomirabilota bacterium | reverse complement strand
GTGGGCGCCAGCCCTCCACCGCTTTCGAATGCCGAACGGACGTTCATCGAGCGCACCCCCTCCCCACCCGCCCGAAAGCGGCGAATCCGCTTGCGCTCCATCGCCGCACTCCAAAACGTCGCCGACTTCCCACGGTTCTTCCCGAACCTCGCGCCGGCGTTTTGGAGTGCGGTTGTGGGCGCCAGCCCTCCACCGCTTTCGAATGCCGAACGGACGTTCATCGAGCGCACCCCCTCCCCACGCGCCCGAACGAGGCGACTTCGCGCGGCGCTGCCGTTTCTCAGGCTATCCGCGTCCATCCGCGTCCATCCGCGGTTTCCCTCCCACGTTAACACCATCCGTCATCAATCATCGTTAACCCATGCCACGCCGACTCAGCTCCATTGCCCCCGACTGGTGGGATTACACCACGCTGGATCACGACCTGATCGAAACGGTCGCCCGCCTGACCCCAACCGACCTTCAACAACTGTCCCGTCCCGGCTTTCAGGTCGTATTTCACGACACCCTCGAGGAATTCTATCTCGCCGAGGCGCTTGAATACGTCACCGCGTGGCGACAGGCGACAGCCGCCAGACCCGCCGGGATTTGCGGACCCATCGGTCCCACCGAACAACTCCCGCTCGTCGCGCGTCTGGTGAATGAACTGGGCATTTCCCTGAAACACGCCCACTTCTGGGGAATGGACGAATGGGTCATCGACGACCGCGAAGTGCCCGTCACCCACCCGCTGTCCTTCGAACGCGCCGACCTCGAACTCTGCTTCAACCGCATCCGCCCCGAACTCGCCATGCCGGAGGAAAACCTTCACTTCCCCAAGGCCGGCACTTCGGCGTATCGCGAGAGTTGGGAGGCCGCGCGGTGCGTGGTCATGCAGGGGGGGCAGGGCGACATTAAACACTGGGCCTTCAACGATCCGCCGCGCAGGACCGGCCACCATCAGGACGCTCCCCCTGCACCGGAGGAATACCGCGGACTCGCCACCCGCGTGGTCGAGCTGCATCCCGTCACCATCGCCCAGAACGCCCGCACCTCCGGTGGCGGAAACATCAGCCTCGTTCCCACCCGGGCCGTGACGGTGGGCCCCGTCGAAACCTGGAAGGCGGAGAAAGTCTCCATCTGGCAGGCCGGCACGCATGACAACCCATTCGGCCAGCGCCTCACCACCTTCATGATCTCAAAGAGGATCGCCGACAGCGCCGTGCCCATGTCGCTGCTCGCCGATCATCCCAACGTCCAGTTCAATTTCTATCGCGGGGGCATCGGGACCTGCGCCGTCGAGATGCATTGAACGGCAGCCTGGGTCAGGGTTGAAGCGGATCGAGGAGGCGGACGGGTTTGTGGCCGGGCAGTTCGATGGCTTCCCAGTCCAGCACGTAGTAGGCGCCCTTGCCCTGGATCTCACGCATCAGGCGGCTGCGGGCGTGGGCGCGGGATCGCGCCGGTGGCTTGATCAAGGCCTCCCGCGGTCGCTTCGGTTCCCAGTATCCGTTTCGGTCCGCCAATGCCAGCCCCAGACTCCGCTGCGGATCGATGTGATGATACTCCAGATCCTGCGACTCCAGCCAGGGATCGTCCCAGCCAATCCCCTCGGATTCGGTAAACCTGCGAAACAAATGCTCCTTGGTCACCCAGTCCACCAGCCCCACCAGCGACTCCCGATGACCCGACAGTCCGTTCAAGACCCGCTCCCACAATCCGATCAACGCGTCCGTTTCCTCGTCCCGACCCGCAAAGTGTTTTTTGGCCCGCTGCTGGTAGATGGCGAGGAGTTCCAGCGCGTCGGCGGATTTGTCATTCGCGAGCCGGACGCACCAGGGCGGTTCCAGAGTGCGCGACAGGGAACGAAGCACGGATACCGCATCCCGAAGTTCCACCGCCGGCAAATCGTTGACTTCCAGCAGATCAAGCACGAGCCGCGTCGAGCCCACCTTCAGGAACAGCGCCGACGGTAGGACATTGGTGTCCCCGTGCAGGAGATGCAGCCGCCGGTAGCGGCGCGGGTCGGCGAGCGGTTCGTCGCGCGTGTTGATGATGGCCCGGTTGTGCTGCACCCACTCGAAGAAATCATTCTGAATGAAATCGGCCCGCTGGCTGATCTGGAAGGGAACCCCGAAGGACCGCGGCACTTCGCTGCGGAATTGCGGCGGCCGGACACCGACGCGCCCGGACCCGCAATACAGCACCCGCAGCGTCAGGAAGGCAAGCAGCGACAGGACATTCCGGGGAGTCAGCGGCGAGTTGCGTTGAAGCGAATAATTCTCGTGGCATCCGAAGGTCGCCCCCGTGTAATGATCCACGTTGTTGCGGATGAAACTGACGTGCTGCTCCAGTTTCAACGCCCGGGTCGCCTCCAGCAGCAACTGGTCGCCCGCCCGATCGTAGAGCACCGTTTCCAGCGCCGAGGGACATTCCGGGGTGCAATACTCCAGATGGCCCATGTCGATGTACACCCGCCCGCCGTTGAAGAGGAACCCTCCGTTGCCCGCCGGCTCGTCCCAGTCCCGGTCGTGCAGATCCACCAGTCCGTAGCGATCGTTCTCAAACAGCCAGTCCCGGATGCGCGAGAGGATCGGATGCGGCGGTTCGGCGCTTTCGATCAGGCATCCGTACTCGGTTTCAATTCCCGTGACCCGGTGAGCCATGATAGTGGCGGATGCTCACCCCCGCAGCGTGCCCGGCTCGAGGGGACGATAGCGCACATTGCCGCCCTGCCGGCGATCCAGCAATGCCGCCTCGATGGTTTTGTCCGGAATCCCGTCGGCGGCTGGCTCCACCGGCTCCAGTTCGGACACGGGTTTGTCATTCACCAGCGCGTCATAGGCCGTCAGGCACGCCGCAAACACGCGCGGCAGGGGATCGTCCTCCCGCAACACCCGCTCCAGCCAGTCGCGCGCCTGCGCCTCGGTCTCCGGCTTCACATGCGCCACCGCAACCCCGGCGCGCTCATAACGGTGATGACCGTCGAAGTGCACCCGCACCAGCAGGTCCTCCTTCCGGGTCTCTCCCACCTCGGCGAAGATCGATTCCACCATGAGCGGCGGGGAGAAGATCTGTTCGAAACTGTTCTTCAACGTGGGACTCAGCGCAAAGTTGACCAAACGCCGCAGGGTCACATCGCCGGGTGAACGATTGAATCCCTCCATGTGGGCCGCCTCGATCGCCGCCTGCCGCACCTTCTCGATGTCCACCGGATGTCCCAGCGCCGCGAACGCGTGCCGGTCATAGATCTCGAAAACCTTGGACTGGCCATGCCCCACACCGACCAGAAAAACACCCTCGGGACGCGACAAGGCAAAGACCGGCGTCCCGCCCTTCAACTGCTCGCGGATGTATTCCCGGCGATTCCCGATGGCCTCAAGCCAGCGATAGGGTTCCTCGGTCATCGGGGCGCCTCCTCCCAATACTGCCGCTGGTCCCCGGTTTCGATGCTCCGGATGCCGTCGCGCGACAATAATTTGAGGGTGGCAAACTGCTGGCGGTCAGGCTGCACGCCGCCGGTGGCCGTGTCGAATTCCGCCGCGGTCATGAGGAGACGATTGGCGAAATTGACCGCCTCGGGCAGCGGCATTTGCGCGGGCGGAGGTTTCCCCCACTTTTCCAAGTAATGCAGGACGCTCTTGATGCTGCCGGAACCCGATCCCGACCCGGCGTAGGTGGCCGCTTCAAACTCCGCCCCCAACGGATCGTAAAAGTAGATCGCTGGCCGGCCATCCGGCGCGGATGGATCCATTCCCGCAAAGATGGGCGCGACCACCCCGATGCCCTGAAGTGTGGCCGGCAGGTTGTTGTGCAACAGCCGGGACAGCGCGCGCAGCTTGGCGGAAAGACTCATCGGCTGCAACTGGCTGCGGCGGTAATACTCGAAGCTGGTCTTCAGCGTGCGCGCCATCTCGAACGCCGTGGCCGGCGCGCCGGCAATCGCCATCAGTGAATGCGAATCCAGCTCCAGGATCTTCTCCGTCTTGTCGGAAAAGATGATGTTGCCGGCCGTCGCCCGGTGATCCCCGGCGATCATGACGCCGTCGGCGCAGTGAAAGGCGAACACGGTGGTCGCCTGCAACGGCTCCACAGGGGCGGGGCTTCTGGAAGACTCGGGCGGGAAGGGCGACCGGGACAGCAGCGCTAAAAAATCCCCGTTCATTCGCCGGTTCGTTGCCGGTAACGCCGGGCCTGATCCGGATCGACCTTGCGCATGCGCTTCAGCAAATCGTCCGTGTTGGGTTTCTCCACTTTGGGCGCGGAAGGACCGCCGTCGCCGCCACCTCCGGGCCCGGGGCTGATGGGTTGGGGTTTCTGGATGCGTTCTGGCATGGGCTTACTTTGACTTCACTCCATGGGCTTTGCAAATGGGATCAATGCCAGATCCCGCACCGAGTCGGCCGCGCTCACCGCCGCCAGCGTTTCCCGGATCGTCGCCGGATCAAACATGTCGCGCAAGTCCAGCTTGAACCAGCATCCCGGCGCCTGAAACACCAGGTGGTCCCACTGCGCCGCCACAATGTGCCGGCCAAACTTCTCGATGCACCGCCCTCGAATCGCCGCC
>DATKEE010000369.1:0-3542 GCA_035544555.1 Candidatus Methylomirabilota bacterium | reverse complement strand
GGGGAGCGTCGCGCGCTTTTGGCTGTCGGGGTGGGTGGCGCGGCATTCCGCCGACGCGTTTCCGTGGGGGACGCTGGTTGTGAATGTGTCCGGTTCGTTCGCGCTCGGATTGGCCGCCTCCCTGGCGGTTACGGAAGGACGCTGGATGGGGGGGGCGGGGTTTCGACAATTCTTCATGTTCGGCGTCTGCGGTGGTTACACGACGTTTTCCACGTTCAGCCTGCAGACCCTGGAATTGATGCAGGCGGGAGAGTGGCTGTCCGCGGCGTTGAGCGCGGTGGGATCCGTCGTGGCGTGTTTGCTGGCAGTCTGGGGCGGGCACACGATGGGAGTCTGGATGAGATGAAAGCGGTGGATTCAGAGACAGCCGATTCCGGGACGCCTCGTGTGCGCGGTGCCGTGCGATCCGTGATCGAGGGGGCCATAAGGTTCACCCTTGTGAGTCTGGGGGGATTCGCGGTGTGGGCGTTCGCGGGCGGATGGTTTTATCGGAATACCGGGGAGGCGGGATTGTACGCCGCGAGCACGGTGGTATTCATCGGGCTTGCCGGCTGGTTGCTCCATCCGCTGGTGGCCGGACCGCACCCGGTGGCCCGGCTGCTCGGGGTGTTCGTGCCGGCGTTCCTGGCCTATGCCGTGGTGTGGTGCGTGTTCTGGTTCATGCTGCGGTTTGGCGCGGGTGAATGGCTGGGTTCACTGGCCGGGAGTGTGGCGTTTGTGGGGGTCGCCGGGTGGCGGTTCGGAAATCTGCGGCCCGTGGTGAAGGCGAGCCTGGTGTTTTTTGCCGCGCATTCGGCCGGCTATTTTGCCGGGGGCGAATTGATGGATGTGATGTCGGGTGCGGGCGCGCGGGAATGGTTGGGAGGGGTGTCGCGCGAGGCACAGGGAGCCCTGGCGAAATTGTCGTGGGGATTGCTCTACGGAATCGGTTTTGGAGCGGGGCTGGGCTACGCGTTTCACGTCCTGCAAAAGGGCAAAGCAGATCGGGGGTTTGGCAACCCCAATCATTCCCGGGCCGGAGACAGCGACGGATCGTCGAGATCCAGCCGGTAAAGGAGTTGATTGGAATGGAGTTTGGACCCTTAGCCGGCTCAACTTTACCGCGAACTTTATCGCAAACTCTGCTTGCGTTTGTAACGTCACACGCCGAGTTGAGGCGAAGTTGATATTGTCCCACCAGTTCGCGGTAAAGATTGCGGTAAAGTTCGACTCCCTGCCTGAATGTCCAAACTCCAGTGTGGGTTATAGACCCGCAGTCCGGGGGAGGAGGTTCATGGGGCGGGGGAGCCGATGCGCCAGAGATGGGAGGCGGACCGGATGAACAGGGCGCCATCGGTGACGGCATGGGAGGCGAGGGTGCGCTCCTCGATGTCGTTTTCCGCGAGCACCTCGAAATCCCTGCCAGCCTTCACCACGAACCCGACACCGCTCTCGTTTTGAAAATAGATGCGGCCTTCCGCATGGACGGGTGAGGCGGAGAAATCGCCTCCGAGACGTTCGTTCCAATGCACGCGGCCGGTCCGGGCATCCGCGCAAGTGGCAATGCCGCCATCGGAGACGAAGTAAAGCTCGTCACCGACCACGAGCATCGACGGCGTATTCGGCGCACCGCGCGAGCTTTGCCAGGCAAGATGGGTTTCGGTGATGTCTCCGCGGGCTTGCCCGGCGCGAATCGCATGGACGGAGGGGCGATCATAGCCGGAGCTGACGAACAACAGGCCATGAGCAAAGACCGGCCGTGGAATCACCGAGTAACCCTGACCGTAGCGGTAGCGCCAGACTTCGCGTCCGTCGTCGGGCGCATAGGCAGCGACAAAGCCGCTTGTGGGGCTGATGATGTGTGTGGCGCCGTCGATTTGAATCACGAGAGGCGTGCTGAATGAGAATTTGCTGCGGGCGGGCGTGTTGCGCGGAGTTCGCCAGCGGATCCGGCCGTCATTCGCGTCGAGCGCGACGAGGAATGGATCGCTGCCGCCGTCGGCGCTGAAGACGAGGAGATCGTCGATCAGGGCGGGGGAACCGCCGTTTCCGTGGACGGGGGGATAGTCGATCCCGGTCTGCCGCCAGAGGACGGTTCCTGAGAGATTGAGCGCGGCGGTGCCGAGGTGGCCGAAGTGAACGAACAGGCGGTCGCCCCGCGCGAGGGGAGTCGGACTCGACTGACTGTTCTTGGAGTGGGTTCTGGGAAGGCCGGCCCGGGGATGGCGGAAGACTTCGTGGTTCCACACAATGTTCCCACTGTCCGGATCGAGGCAGAGCGCCCGCAGGGAAAGGGAGTTCCCATCCTCGATCGCGGTGGTGAGGAAGAGGCGGTCGCCGGCGAGCACGGGGGAGGACCATCCAGCCCCCGGGATGGAGGATTTCCAGCGGACATTTTCAGTGGCGTTCCAGTGGACGGGGACGTTGGTGGCGGTGGAGAGGCCCTGTCCGGTCGGACCGCGAAAGGCTGGCCAGTCACCGATTGCGTGGAGGGTGGAGAGGGCAAGGAAGAGTGTCAGGATCGCGAGGAGGCGCGTCGTCGGGCAGGCGTGCGTGCGTGTTGACATGCCCGCAGTTATTGTCGGAAGCGGCACGAGAGGCAAATCCAATGTGGGGTGTTTCGCGATTGCTTTTGGAGTCAGAACTGGCAATTTGACGCCCACGCATGAGTTCAAGCGAAGAATCGAACGAGCCATCACAGCCCCGGACACCTGTGGAAGCGGGTCCTGCCGCGGCGACATCCGCGCCATCATCGGCGCCGGGAGGAGAGAATTCCGGGGCACGACCGCGCCGCCGCCGCCGCCCGGGCCGGGGACCGCGACGTCCCGGCCCACGGCCGCAAGGCCAGGAGTATCGGAGCGAGTCGCCGGTCTCGGGCGGAGGGCAGGAACCGAGAAGCAATGGACCGATTGGGAAGGCTCTGCGGGATCTGGAGGACATCATCAGCACATTGAAAAAGGCGGTCAACGATCTGGAGGTGGTCTTTGAATTTCTTGAGGAGGCGGACATCCAGAAGGTGACCACGGACCGGGAGTTGGAATCCTTGCGGCGGGCCTTGCGACAGCTTCACCGGCCCCGCGATCCTGTGCAGAGTCATCCACCGTCCGCGGCGGTACGACCGGCCCGGCCGGCAGTGGAGCCACCACCGCCACCCGCGGCGCCACCAACGCCGCCGCCGCATTCGGACGAGGCTCCTTCGGTTTAGGGTTTAATATCCACGGGTCCGACGGAAATCGGGAGGGGAGACATCGCGCTCGATCCCTTGTGGAGTTCCATTGTGAACAATGTGTGAATAGATTCTGATATCTTCCTTTTGCCACGGAGAGGCGAAAGGATTAGAGGAATGCGCACGTCCGCTCGTCCGCTCGTCCGAACCCGGATTCACCGGAACGAAGGGCTCGGATGAATAAATCATGTCGCGCGTTCAGATTTTTCGCGAAGTCACCCCCCTTCGGTGGCATTCCGTCCCGATGCCCTCGGACGAAGCAAATGGTGGAGTCGTCTATTCGGAGCGGGAACTCTATTACGATTCAGAGACAGACCGGTTTGGGATTCGCCAGCGG
>DATKEE010000368.1:0-5842 GCA_035544555.1 Candidatus Methylomirabilota bacterium | reverse complement strand
GGTGGAGGGTGAGGGAAAGACAACCCCTCACGCAAAGCAAAGAACCGCGGATTTCGGAGTGGGACCTTGGACCAGAGCTGCGGTGAAGCTGTCGGGGTGAGAGTCCAAGCCGATCACCCGTCCAGCAGGGTTTGCGATTTGTTTCATGCCTGCCTAAGGTTGTGCAGGCGGACGGAAACGGGTCAGGCGCTTACATGCACTCAGGTATTCGGGGCGGTCCCCATGTAGGTGCTTTGCGCCGGTGCTCATTCACGGAAACGGGGAGTTACCCCTAACGGAATCCTCGAGCATCTCCCGAAAGCCCACCTGCCGGTTTAGCTTGCCAACAGGTCCTTACGGTGGCCTGGTTTCCGTCCGCTCTGCAACTGCGTCCTGAGTGTTCAGGGCGCCCCGTTGAGAATCCTCATACCCTCGCGGATGGTCGCGGATGAACGAATGATTGTCGGTATCGGTATCGGTATCGCAATCGGTATCGTTTCCCTGTTGTCCCTTGCCGGCCGCCACCCCGCAACAAACGGCATCGGCGCTCGAATCCTCACTCCTGTCATTGCCAATCCCGCTCTCTCCCTTCACAGTCCCCGCCGTGACTCGAACGCCCCGGCCCGGCCGAACCAACCCGGCCCCGCAAGACGCCTCATCCCATGATCACCTCCGACACCCCACGGCGATTTCGAATCACACTCTGGCGGGTCCTCGGCCTGGTCTTCCTCCTTCTCATACTCCTGTTCGTTGTCGCGCGAATTCACGTTCGCCGTGACATCCATCGACAGCTCGCGGAGATCCGGCAATCGGGTGGCCTGATGACGCTGATGGATTTGCAGGCGCGGTATCAGGATATCGATGGAAGGCATAACGGCGCGTTCGATTTGATCGCGGTAGCCAGCCACTTGAATGGCATCGAAGAGAAGCTGCGACGCGAGGGTCGGACCAACGATGCCTTTTACGAACTTCCTTTCCTGCCCAAAGGCGAACCGCCACCCAAAGGAGCCCGCCTGGATCCGGCCTTGCTGGACTCCATTGCGGAGGCACTCGGGCGCACGGGCGATGCTTTCGATCAACTGCACGTTATCCTCGCCCGGACCAACCAGGCGTACGTCCACACCATGAACCTGAGCCTGGGATTGAGCGCGCCCATGACCCTGACCCACCTTTCACCACTCAAGACCACCAGCCAGTGGCTTGCCCTAAAGGCCGTTTACGACTCATCGACCCAAAAGCCAGACGAAGCAGTGGTTGCGCTCCTCGACGGCTTGCGCCTTGCCCGCAGTCTCGAGCGGGAACCGATCCTGATTTCCCAACTCGTTCGGCTGTCCATGCTTCGGATCTCGATCCGCTCTCTCGAATGGGTACTGGACCAGGCCGAACTCGCCCCGAACCAACTGAATCAGCTTCGCAGCGGGCTTCAAAGTGCGAATCCGGATGGCGCCATGGCAATCGGTCTTGCTGGTGAACGCTGTTTCGGTTTGGACGTCCTTTGGTATCACCGCGAACAATTCGATCCAGCCGATACACCCGCCTTCCTCGCTTATCGCGTGCTTGGACTGGCGGACCTGGATCTCAAGCATTACCTCAGCGTCATGAACCCGGCAGTTGCGCTCAGCACGAACGACCTTGCCACACGGCTGATTCAATCCACCAACCTCATCGCGAGGAATGATGAAGGGAAGACGGATGAACCCCGATGGGCCATCCTTTCCAGCATGCTCCTGCCTTCCTTCGAAACAGCATTCAATCGGGAAGCGGATACCGTGGCGGCGGTCATCGCAGCCGACACCGCGCTGGCAGTCGAACTCTTCCGGATTGGAAACGACGGGCGGCTTCCCGGCGGACTGTCTGACCTGGTGCCTGAATACCTGGCAGAAGCCCCTCTGGATCCCCGCACCGGACAACCGCTCACACTGGTCCCTTCATCCAATGGTTATACAATCCTCGGGAAGGACGCTTTGTTCACCATAGACCGTCCAGCGCGCGAATAACTCTGCCATTCACCCGGGACGGTGACATACATTCGGACTGCACCTGAAAATCCTGAACAGAGTAAGCCAGACCTCGCACCTTGAACGAACCAACCGCGCGGGCAAGCTGGCCGCGCTCCTTCGCCTCGTAGCCTCCGACGTGAGTCGGATCACTCTCCCCGGAAACCATTCATCCACCTCAACCCGCCAGGGACCTGCCAGGATCGCACTGACTTGACTGTCCACCGCTCTTCCCTCTCTCAATCCTTCATACCCGGCGCAGCCCTGCACCGATTGGGAGAGGGATCGAGGGTGAGGGATCCGCGCCATGTCCAGTGCCCGGTGCGGCAGGTATTCAGCCCGAAGGAATAATCCACGGCATTGCCTTGGAGTCCCCATCCGCGTCCATCCGCGACATCCGCGGTACTCTCCCGGGCCACCAGGTAACGGCCCATCCGCCCTTCCTTTTTCCAATGCATTCGCTCTTCTCCCATGTCCGACATCGCGAGAGGGACCAAGGGTGATGGAAAAGAAAACCCTTCACGCCGGGAAAGGGGACAGCGAATTTCGCGGATGACCGCGGATCAAGGAATGATTGTCGGTATCGGTATCGCAATCGGAATCGGTATCGTTTCCCTGTTGTCCCTTCCTGGCCGTCACCCCGCAACAAACGTCATCGGTTTCACCTCCAGGACTCTGTTCTTGTTTCCTCTCGATACCGATACCGATAGCGACCCCGACCCCGATGATTCCTGTCAAGGGTGCCGAAAGAATGACCATCGGTATCGAAATCGGTATCGTTTCCCGCTGTGTCCCTTGCCGGCCGCCACCGCGCAACAAACGGCATCGACGCTCGAATCCTCACTCCTGTCATTGCCAATCCCGCTCTCTCCCTTCAAAGTCCCTGCCGTGACTTGAACGCCCCGGCCAGGCCAAACCAGTCCGGCCCCGCAAGACGCCTCATCCCATGATCACCTCAGCCACCCCACGCCGATTGCGAGTCGCTCCATTGCGATTCAGCACGCCAACCCTGCCTGCCCGCTCATGAAATCTCCCGCCGCTCTCACTGCCATCCTCTGCCTCGGCCTGCTCTTGACCCGCGTGAACGGTCCGGCTGCGGATGATCCCGCCGGCGACGCCCCGATCACCTGGCTGCCGCTCACTCAGGATTCGCCTCCCACCAGGACAGAGGAGTTGCGCGGCGACATCCTCACTTTTCTCGAGCCCCTTCGCCGCAAGGTTTTTGGCGATCCGGAAATTGTCCTCACCACCGCCTACTTCATCGAGCTGTCGCCCGCGGCGGCCGGGCGGAACGTGCTTCCGTCCGCCACTTCCACCAACGTTGACGGCACGCTGGCCGGGGTGTTGTCCGCCGCTCAATTCCAGCCGTATTACAAGAGGCTTCGGGATGCTGATCGGGCTGCCGAAGGGGTGAGTTTGGTCTTCGCTCCCCGCGTGACTACATTTGAAAAACAGCGGGCCAACCTGTCAGGTACCCGGACCGTACAGATCGACGGAACCAATGCCGTGTATGGCCAGATGGTGGACCTGGTTCCAATCGTCACCGGAACGACGCTCGAAATGCGGGTGATCGCACAGGCCACCGACGTGGTGACAAACGTCGTGCCCGCGACCGCTGAGACTCCCGCCACGGAGTCGGCCGGCATCCGGACACTGTTCCAGTACGCCTTGGAAGCGGAGGTCCCGAACGGCGGAGGTCTGGCGGTCTGGAGCCGGCCCACCAACGAGGATCAGCCGGTTTATCTATTCCTCATCCATCCCGTCATCCAGTAGCTTCCGTCCCCTCCAGTCCGGGATCAGCTCCAAGCGGAGATTTCGGATTTCTGAATTCTGAATTGTGAATTGCAGTCACGTTTCAGCGCCGACCCACGCACCGACTCGAAAATCCTGCCTCAGAATTCCGCGTCCTCACTCCTTTATCCTTTATCCTTTATCCTTGCCCTTACTTGAGCGCGTCAATCGCTCGCGCGCTTCCATTACCCGCTTCACCGCCTCGGCGGAGGTGTTTCCCATTGCCGTCAGATGCCCCATCTTTCGCCCCTTCCGGGCTTCCGCCTTGCCGTAGAGATGCAGCTTGATCGCGGGATCGGTCAGAGCAGCCGCCCAGTCCGGCTCCCCTCCCGCCCAGAGGTCGCCGAGGAGATTGGCCATGGCCGCGGGTTGCTTCAGCGTGACAGCCCCAGGCGGCAGTCCGCATATCGCGCGCAACTGTTGCTCGAACTGGCTCGTCACACACGCGTCCACCGTCAGATGCCCCGAATTGTGCGGGCGCGGCGCCAGCTCGTTGATCAACAACCCGCCGGACCGCGTCAGAAACAGTTCCACCGTCAACAACCCCACAACATCCAGCGCCTCCAACAGCCCCACAGCGAGTTGCTCCGCCTCCGACGCAATCCGTGGGTCCACAGCGGCGGGCGCGAATGTGACATCCAGGATGTGGTTTCGATGGGCGTTCTCAAACACCGGGAAAACCACCCGTTCGCCACGGGGCGTTCGCGAACCGATCACCGAGAGTTCCTTGTCGAACTCCACCCACGCCTCGTAAATCGACTGAACCTCCCCCACCTCGCGCCACGCCGCTTCCATTCCGTCGGAATGGGAAAGCTTCACCTGTCCCTTGCCGTCGTAGCCATATCCCGCCGTCTTCAATACCCCGGGGCTGCCGATCTCCCGGACGGCGGACCGTAGTTCCTCCAGGGAGTTGACGCTGCGGAACGGCGCCACTGGAAACCCGTGATCCCTGAGAAAGGTCTTCTCACGCAAACGATGCTGGGCGATGTGCAACACCCGGCCGGCCGGCCGCACCCGCGTGAATTCCGCCGCCAGTTCGGTGGCCGCGGATGGAACATTTTCGAACTCGAAGCTCACGACGTCCACGTCGCGCGCGAACTCCGCCATCCGATCCCCATCCTCGTAATCCGCCACTATCTCGCGGTCGGCCACCTGTCCGGCCGGCGCGTCGTGCTCCGGCGAAAAAATGTGGATGCGATACCCCAGCGACCTGGCGGCGAGCGCGAACATTCGGCCCAATTGTCCGCCGCCCAGAATGCCGATCGTGGCGCCGGGCAGAATCGGATCATGGGCGGCTGGGAGGGACGGATTCATTCCATCAATCTGGACGGGCCAATCATTCGGGAAAGGACAAGGAGGCCGGCGAAGAAGTCACTTCAACTCGCGGTCCGCCAGAACGCCCTGGGTCTGCGCCTCGCGAAAGCGTTCATACGCGCGGCGAAACTCCGGATGGTGGGCGCCGAGAATGGCGGTTGCCAGCAAGGCGGCGTTCACGGCGCCCGCGCGTCCGATGGCCAGCGTCCCCACGGGCACCCCGGCCGGCATCTGAACGATCGAGAGCAGGGAATCCATCCCCTTCAACGCCTTCGACTCGACAGGCACACCCAGGACGGGAAGCGGGGTCTTGGAGGCGCACATTCCGGGAAGATGCGCCGCCCCGCCGGCTCCCGCGATGATGACCTCCAGTCCACGGCTCACGGCGCTCGAGGCATACTCGAACAGCCAGTCCGGCGTGCGATGCGCCGACACAACCCGCGTCTCGAACGGCACCTTGAATTCTTCGAGCTGGGTGGCGGCGTGTTGCAGCGTGTCCCAGTCGGACCGGCTGCCCATGATGATTCCCACGAGTGGTTTGGTGTCGGAGGCCATAAGGTCGCGGCAAGGTTTTACACGCCCCGGCAAACCCCCGTCGAGCCGCGTTTTGAACGGCAGTACCGGACCGCAGGCTTCAGCCCGCTTCGACGCATACCCCGAATGATCTTCGTGGCTTGAAGCAGCGAACAGGAGCGCGGCCAGCCTGCCCGCGCGATGGTGCGAGGCTGTGTCGCGCGGGCAGGCTGGCCACGCTCCGATGT
>DATKEE010000367.1:0-6721 GCA_035544555.1 Candidatus Methylomirabilota bacterium | reverse complement strand
CGTGCCGGATCATGCCGGTCGCAAGGGATATCTCGAAGTCATCGACGGCGACACCGGCAATGCCTACGCCTGGCTGGCGATTGGACGATTCGATCCGCCCGTGCTGAAACTGCCGGAACAGGATCCCCGGCAACTCGGGCGCTGGGCTCAATCGGCCGCGCGGATCGCGGGTGACTTGAAACTCACCGGACTGGCGCCCGCGCTTCAGGTTGTTCTGGGCGATGCCCACGCGGCTCCGGGCGCGCGTGTGGCCGCCGCGCGGGGATTGCTGGAGATCGACACGCAACGCTATGTTCCGGATCTGGGCAAGATCCTCTCCGAGTCTTCGGTTCCGGGCGTGTTGGAAATAGGAATTGTTGAGGCGCTCGCGGCCACCGGTGATCCAAAGGCGGTCGGGATACTGGCGGAAGAACTGAAGAAGACCGCCGCGTCGGCCCAGGCGCGGGTGGCTCGGGCAATGGCGGGAACGGCGGCGGGTGGGGAAGCCTTGCTGGACGCCGTGTCGAAGGGACTGGCTTCCCCTCATCTGCTTGTGGATCAGGCGTTGCGGCAGCGTCTCATCGCCGCCCGTCTGCCGGATGTGGAAACCCGGTTGAAACGGCTGACCGAAGGCGTCCCGCCCGCCGATGCGGAGAAGCAGGAACTCGTGAGGGCGCGATTGGAGAATTATCGCTCGATGGCCGGAACCGGATCCGTGGAGGAGGGCGCGCGGGTCTATCAGGTGAATTGCGCGATCTGTCACCAGGTGGGAGGCCAGGGCGGATTGATCGGGCCGCAGTTGGACGGCATCGCAAGCCGCGGTGCGGAGCGGTTGATCGAGGACATCCTTGACCCCAACCGCAACGTCGATCACGCCTTCCGGTATCACACGATCACGTTAAAGAGCGGCCAGATCCTGACCGCATTGGAACGCCGCCGGGAAGGCGAGGTGGTGGTGTTCGCCGACACCACCGGCCGCGAGATTCGGGTGCCAGGGAAGGAGATCGAGGAGCAGATACCGTCGGAGTATTCGCTGATGCCGTCCAATTTTGACGAACTGATTCCGCCCGAAGAGTTCAACGATCTGATTGAGTTCCTCCTGCGTCAATGAACGTCGCCGACTTCGCACGGGGCTTCCCGAATCGCGCGCCAGCGTTTTGGAGTGCGGTTGTGGGCGAAGCCCTCTACCGCTTTCAAATGCCGGACGAGCGTTCATCCAACGCACCACCTCCCCACCCGCCCGAAAGCGGCGAATCCGCTCCGCTCCATCGCCGCACTCCAAAACGTCGCCGACTTCGCGCGGGGCTTCCCGAACCTCGCGCCAGCGGTTTTGGAGTGCGGTTGTGGGCGAAGCCCTCTACCGCTTTCAAATGCCGGACGGACGTTCATCCAGCGCACATCTCCCGCCGGCTCATCTTTTACCCCTGATCTTTTACCTATGCCCTCGCCCGGTCCTGGCGTCAAAGGGGCTGGTAAAAGATGGGAGGTAAAAAATGGCCCGCGGAATTCCCCGCATCGCAGCAATGCGGTGGCGCAGTCACCCGTTTTCGACAGTACAACGCGCGATTTTTGCATCATGTTTTTCGTTGTCCCACTCCCGCTTATCGGGAACAATTTCGCCCGAATTGAGGAGGCCCGATGGTTTCACGGACGGAGGTTCCCTGAACCAGTTGCTTGACGAATGCCCAAACTGCCATTAACCAGACAGGAACAGACGGTTTTGCTGGTGGTGCTTTTGCTTCTGCTGACCGGCTGGGCGGTGAAGGTTTATCGCACGGCTCATCCTCAGCCCCTCGCACCCGCGCTGAACCAACCCTAAACAACATGCAAGAATTGGATTTTGATGAAGTCCTGGATCAGATCGTCAGGCGTGACGCGCGCTACCACCGGGACGCCTACTGTTTCGTCCGGGAAGCCTTGGACTACACCCAGAAAAAAGTGGCCAGAAAAAAGGAGTCCGAGTCCCGCCAGAAGGAATCCGACATCCGCCATGTCACCGGCCAGGAACTGCTCGATGGCATCCGCGACTTCGCGCTGGAACAGTTCGGGCCCATGTCACTCACGCTCCTGAATGAATGGGGCGTTCAGCGTTGCGAGGACTTCGGCGAAATCGTCTTCAACCTCGTCGAGTCCAAGATCCTGGCGAAGACGGACAAGGACAGCAGACTGGACTTCCAGTGCGGTTACGATTTTGAGGATGCCTTTCGCAATCCCTACCTGCCCGCGTCCGGCCGCCACGCCGGCCAGACCATCCGGAAATCAAAGACTCCGGCCTGACCGGTTCATCCACCTTCTCCCCGCGTTCTCCAGGTTCCGGCCGGCAGCCGGCCTCGCTGGGCGCGGCCATTCGCGAAACGCGCCCCTCCACGCCAATTGGCGCCAACTGCCGGTGTCCAATTGCCGGTTGCGTGTCCCTCCCGAAACCTCGAAGGTAACCCGCCACGGCTCGTGACACCCGGTCCGCGCCCGATCTGAAACCGCCCCATGCATCGAAAACCCCATCCACCCTCCACTTCATTGGATCCCGCCGACATCCCTTCGATCCCACCCGACATCCGCCTGGCCCAACTGGAAAACGGGCTGGTCATCATCGTCCGCGAAGATCACAGCGCCCCCGTCGTTTCGGCCCAGGCCTGGTGCCGGAGCGGCAGCATTCATGAGGGCGAATGGCTTGGCGCCGGCATGTCCCACGCCCTCGAACACATGCTCTTCAAGGGCACCTCCACCCGCGGCGCCGGCCGCATCGACCAGGAAATCCAGGACGCCGGCGGCTACATGAACGCCTACACGTCGTTCGATCGCACCGTTTATTGGATCAACGTCCCCCACACCGGCGCCCGCGTCGCCATCGACGTCCTTTGCGACATCATGCAACACGCCACCCTGCCGGGCGACGAACTCCAGAAGGAAAAACAGGTCATCCTTCGCGAAATGGACATGACCCGCGACGATCCCGCGCGACGATCCGGACGCCGCCTCTTTGAAACCGCCTACACCGTCAGCCCCTACCGCTACACGGTCATCGGCTATCCCGACATCTTCAATCATCTCACCCGGGAATCCCTCCTGCGCTACTACCACACCCACTACTCCCCCAACAACGTCTTCCATGTCGTCGTCGGGGACGTCCGCGCCGATGAGGTCATTGAACAGATCGCCGCCGCCCATGGCAATGCGCCGATGAAATCGCTGCCTCCGCTTTTCATTCCCGATGAACCGGCGCATCTCGCCTCCCGCGAAGTCATCGAGGAAGCCCCCGTGGAACTCGGCCATCTCCACCTCGCCTGGCACATCCCCGCCCTGCGTCATCCCGACGTTCCGGCGCTGGACGTCCTGGCCACGTTGTTGGGGAGCGGACGCAGTTCGCGGCTCTATCGCGAAGTCCGGGATCGCCAGGGGCTCGTGCATTCGGTCGGCGCCTGGACCTACAGCCCGGGTCTCACCGGCCTTTTCGGCGCCAGCGCCGTGGCTGACGGCAATCGATTCGACGACGTGCGCGCCGCCCTGCTGGCGGAGGTGCGCCGAATGAAGGACCAGCCCGTGCCGCCGGCGGAACTCGCCAAAGCCGTGAAACAATTCGTCTCCGCTACACTCGCCACCCGCAAGACCATGCAGGGCCAGGCGCAGGACCTCGGCGCCAATTGGATCGCCGCCTCCGATCTCAATTTCTCGGAACGCTACCTCACGGCCGTCAAATCCCTCGCCCCGGCCGACCTCCAACGCGTCGCCTGCCAATACCTCACCGAACCGAATCGAACCCTCTACGCCCTGCTGCCCAACGGCGCGCGTCATATCCCTTCCATCAATGTCGCCTCTCAGGCCGAACGTCCTGTGGTCCTCTTCGAACTGCCCAATGGATTGCGCCTGCTCGTGAAGGAGAATCACCGGCTCCCCTTCGTCGATTTTCGCGCCGTCCTCAAAGGCGGCGTGCTCGGGGAATCCCCCCGGAACAACGGCATCACGCTGCTGATGTCCCATCTCCTGCTCAAAGGCACCCGCCATCGCTCCTCGGACCGGATCGCCGACGAAATCGAGTCGCTCGGTGGAAGCATCGACAGCTTTGGAGGCAATCACAGTTTCGGTGTCAGCGCGGAGGTCATGGCCGAGGATTTCGCCCGTGGTCTGGAACTCGTCGCCGATGTCCTGTTGAACCCGGCGTTTCCCCCCGCGGAATTCGAGCGCGAGCGCAACGTCCAACTCGCCGGCATTCGCGCGCGCCGCGATCAGGTTCTGCAAACCGGTTTCGCCGCCATGCGCCGAGCTCTCTTCGGCCCGATCGCCTATGGCTTGGAAACCCTCGGCACAATCGATTCCGTCAGCGCGCTGACGCTCCGGGATCTTCCCGAGCATCACCATCGCCTCGCCCATCCGCGGAATTGCGTGCTCGCCATCTTTGGCGCCGTGGACGCGGACGAGGTTCGCAACGCCGTCGAGCGGACGTTCGGCAGTTGGGAGAAGAGTCCCGCCGCGATGGATCCACTCCCCGAAATCCCCGACCAACCCGTCAGCAGCCGCGTCACTGAGTTTCTCGACAAGAAGCAGGCGGTCGTCGTGGCCGGCTACCGCAGCACCCGGCTGCAACAGGATGACCGTTACGCCCTGGACCTGTTGCAGGAGGCCTGCAGCGATCTTGGCTCCCGGCTGTTCCTCCGCATTCGCGAAGAACTGGGTCTCGCCTATTACGTCGGCGCCCAGCACTTTCCCGGATTGCTGCCCGGATACTTCGCATTTTACGCGGGCACCGCGCCGGAGAATGCCGCGTTGGTTGAACAGGAAATCCTGCGCGAGGCCTCCTTCCTGGCAAAGGAGGGATTGTCCGACGTGGAACTGAATCGCGCGAAAGCCAAATGGCTCGGCGACAGAATGATCTCCCGGCAGGACCTCGGCCATCTGGCGTTGACCACCGCCCTCGACGAACTGAACGGCCTGGGTTATCAACACGTCGATCAGGAGGATCAAATCGTCCGGAATCTGACCGCCGATCAGGTCCGCGCGGCGGCCGCCCTCTACCTGACCCCCGAACCACAGGCCATCGCCATCGTCCAGCCCGACGCCGGCGCGCGGGCTTAAGATCTGAGCCGCCTTCAGTACCACCCCAGTTCGGGAATGACATCGGCATGCTGCCACGCCCGTTCGAAGTCCCGACGCACACCGTCCGCCGCCTGCGTGTTCCCCTGCCCCCGGAGACTTTGCTCCAATCCAAACAATCCCCACCCGTTGCGCGGCAATTGATCGAGGTCCCGACGGAATGCGTTCTCCGCCTCCGCGGCCTTCCCGTGCCTCAACAAGGCGGCACCGAGTGATTGAAGAACCGGATGATACCAGTAGGGCGGTTCCATGTACGGCAGCGCGGCCTCCGCCGTCACGCCGTTCTCGAGATGTTCGATCATGGACTCCATATCGCCGTTCGCCCCGGCCAGCTTTCCCGCCAGGACTTCCCGGGCCACGGTAAGAATTCCCAACGCGGGGAACTGCGCGCTGTCGAGTTCCCGGATCGCGTCACTGCCCGCCAGTTCCTCGAAGGCTGTCTGTTCTGCCGCCGCGCGGGTTCCCTCCCCCTTGGCCGCCAGCGCCAGTCCGCGCGCGAAATGCCACATGGCCCGATCAAATGGATATTCCACCGCCGGCTCCGGTTCATTCAACAGATCGTCCCATCGACCAAACCGCGCGTGGGCCAGTAAAGTCAAATGCCGGAGACGCGGACCTTCCACCGCGCCGCATCGCAAATCGAGCGCGAAGTCCGACACCTTCCGGGCGGCCTCGATGCATTGCCGGCTCCGGCCCTCCAGACTCGTCGTGTACCAGAGAAAGTGAATGTTGTGCGGGTAATACGCCCCGGGATAGAAGCCCTGCGCGCGGCACTGGCCGATGTAGGATTCGTCCGCCGCAATCGCCCGGACATTGGCTTCGGAGGCATCATGATACTGGCCGACCCTCACATAGATGTGCGCGGGCATGTGCACCAGATGTCCGGAATCCGGCACCAGCGTCCTGAGCCGGTCCGCGCTCGGCAATCCCACCCCGGGAGTCGGCCCCGCCTCCACCGCGTGGATGTGGAAATGATTCGCCCCCGGATGATCCGGCGTCTCCAAAAGCACTTTCCGCAACGCGGCCAGCAGTTCGAGGGTTTCCGGTTTGGGCTCGGAGTCCTCGGTCCAGTAGTCCCATGGCATCGTGTCCATCAATGCCTCCGCGAACAGTGTCGAGGCGTCCGGGTCGTCCGGATAAGCCTCCGCCAGTCCGCGCATCGCGCCGGCATACGCCCGATCCAGCGCGGCGCGATCCGCCTCCGGTTCCGGCTGGTATCGCGCGGCCAGGGCATCGATGTAAGCCCGTTCCTTGTCCCCGGCCCGATCCTTGAGCTCCCGCGCCCGTTGCAATGCCTCCCAGGCCTTCGCGACATGTTCGTCCGGCATCGGCCGGTTGATGTTCGGCCCCAGCGCGAGGGCGATCCCCCAGTAGGCCATCGCGCATTCCGGATCCGCCGCCGCCGCCGCCTCGAATGAGCGGATGGCTTCCGCGTGATTGAATCCATACATCAGAATCAATCCCTGATCGAAATAACGCTGCGCCAGTTCCGATTCCGTGGTGACCGGATGGTGATGCCGCCCGAGCTGTTCAAAGATCGGGGCGCGCGACTCCCTTTCGTCCTCCGCCGCGGGAAGCGGCATGGCCGGCAACACGCAACCGACCGCGGCCACGACAGCCGCGATCCATCCGCTCATCCTCCCGGGTTCGTTCC
>DATKEE010000366.1:0-5275 GCA_035544555.1 Candidatus Methylomirabilota bacterium | reverse complement strand
CGTCGGCTTCAGTCGGCCATGGCGGACTGTCTCCGTAAGCCAAACTGAGAACCGGACCGCGCAGGGGATCGGAAAGCGTCACGGTCTCGCCCGAGTTGCTGAGTTGTCCACTGTAAGCGCCGAGCGGGGTGATGCCGGGATGACGGAGGATGAATTGATCCGGGTTGGCCACGAGGACGATGAAGTCACCGGGAGCCAGGACGACATCATCCGGAAAGGTAAACTCGATCCCGTCGGTGAATTGGAGACCGGACAAATCCAGCGCGGTATCACCGGCATTGTAGAGTTCCAGAAACTCGAATTCGTTGCCGTTGATGAATCCCTCGTCGGGCGGGTGATAGTGAATCTCGGTGAGGAACAGTCCGGAGAAGTTCTGGGGCGGATGAAAGACCGCTTCGACCAGGGCGCTCCATTCGCCATTGGCCAGGACACGGGCGCGAACGAGGGTGCGACCCGCAAGCGGAATCGCGGATTGATAGGGCTCGGCGGAGTCCGCGATGGCGCTCGACCCATAAACGCGCGGATCAGCGCCATCCCGCGTGAAATGAATGGTTCCGCTCGCGTTGGTATGGGTGAGGATGAGTTCGAATCCCGACGGGACGGCGCCGCCAAGCTGATTGAACTCCGGCGCGCCCACCTGCGGGTAAAGACCGGCGGATCGAAACCGGGCAACATTGTCGGCAGTCAACTGTGGGAAGAAGTTGGTGTAGAGCTGCTGCAACTCGGGCACCCACCATTCGTCCCGGGTGAACGTCTCGCCGGTGCCCGGGTTGGGGGAGATGGGGAATTCGCGGGCGTCACCCCAGCGCGCGGATTCTCCGACCATCGCCTGATGGACCTGTTCGGCGCGCGCGCGGAGGCGGTCGGCGTTGCGGGCCGGAGTCAGCGCGCCATCGTTGAAGAGGTGCCGGTGAACGCGGTCGCCGAAAAGCCGGCGAAACTCCGGGTGGGCGCGCAACTCGGAATAGATTCGGGCGGGCGTGTCGTTGTTGCTGACATTGACACGATTCCGGCGAACCTCCCGGTCGAGGACGATTTCCTGATCCCAGGCGAGGAAGATCCACCGGGTGGCGGGCAGGCCATTGGTGGCTCGCCGGCGGGCGGCGTACCAATTGTGGTGCGGCCAGTCCTCGGCCTCCGCAACGATGTGAAGCAGCATGTAGTCGATGAGGTTCTCGACATCGACGAGTTCCGCTACGGCCTGATAATCGGCCTCGGAATCGATTCCGGAGTTGACCCGGTTCATCATTTGATTCCATTCGGCCTTGCTGCCGGCGAGCACCTCGCTGAAATCGCGGATGACGTCCCAGTCCAGTTTATTGCCCCCCAAGTGTTCGGCGAAGAAGGAGGCATCGAGGCGCTCGGCGGGGTTGTAGAGCCCCCAGTAAAGTCCATTGACATACAGGTGCGCAAAGGCGTTGCGCCCGGAAAGATGTCCCATGTCCGCGAGAGAATCCTTCACCCAGATGTCGCGCAGGTAGAGGGAATCTTCCGGCCGGTACCGCGCGCCGCCGTCCCCGGGACTGTATCGGGTGGTCCAGGCATCGGTGAAACAGGCGCGCAACACGATGTTGTCGAACTGATCCACCGGCGAACCTCCGAACCAGTCGTAATCCAGCTTCGAACGGCCATGAATCGCCTTGAACAGCAGCCGGAAGGAATGCTTCGGCGTGCGGACATTATCGCGGCTCGCGTTTCCCTGCATCCGCAGGCCGCTGGTCACTTGAAATTCCGTCGTGTTGTCGCCATTGAACAACTCCACCGAAGCCGGGCGCTCCCAACTCACCCCCGAGCGGGTCGCGTCCACGTAAATGCCAGTGGTCGGGTGCCAGAGGGCGTCATGATCGGCGACAATCGACAGGGTGGGAATGGCGCGAAGATCGTCCTTCAACGTCGCTCCATACACGGGATGGTTGACAATCTCCGGGTCCATGCCGTAGTCGGCGGGAAAGCTCGCCTGCCAGACGGTGGGGTAGCCGGGTTGGGTCGCGGACTGTTCGACCACGTCGTCCAGGAAGAGGTACGTGTGGGTGACGATGACGGAAGGGACGTGCTGCTCGCGAAAGGCGCGGGCTCTCAGAGCCGTTGTCGTTGTGATTTCAATCGGCCCGCTGTACGGGATGCCGGTCGTTTCCGTGGGCGGACTGCCGTTGGTGGTCCAGTAGATATCGGTGTCGGGAGTCGCGCCGGTCAAGGTCACCTGGAATGGTGTCGTGTAAAAGCCGCGGGAAATGTTGAACGCCGGTTCCGCGGTCAGGCCCGTGTAGCCCGTTCCATTCGCGGCGCCGGGAGTCGGAGGAAGGAAATACAGAAGCCGTTCCGGACCGAAGCCGGTCAATTCCGGGAGCATCAGGAAGTCCTTGTCGTCGGCGCTGACATTCAGGCCATGGACGGCGAGGACATTGACGCCGGACCGCAGGAGGCCCGGAGTGAGTTCGATGGGGAAGACTTCGGCGACGAGCGACTCGCTGCCCGTGCGGGCGGTGGTGGCGGTGGAGTTCCATTCAAGCGATTCCGGCGCGTTTCGCGAGGCGACCGGCACACCATTCAGAAAGGCCACAAACCCGTCGTCGTAGGTCATCCGGAGTTGAACGGCTTCGAAGTCCCCGGGATTGGAGACGTCGAAAGGGATCCGCAGCCAGGCGGAGGCGTTCTGGTTGCTCATGGCGGCGCCGACGTCCGTCCGGATCAGCGAATGCAGGCCGACCTCGACCAGTTCAAGCGCGTTCAGAAACACGCCGTAGGAGGTGCCGCCATTGCGTCTCCCCTCGATCACCAGTTCACCGGATGACGACGAACGAAGAGCCGCGCTGAAAGTGTGATCGCGGTCGGCTTGCGGAATGTCCCGCCCGTCGAAGGTGTAGCCGGTGATGACCTCCTGCGGCGTCCCGCCGCTCGTCTCGATCCAGTCCGATCTCCGCTCGTTCACGCTTCCCGTGTCAAAGGACCAGATCGTCAAACGATGATCCCGGTCCGGTCTCAGTCCCGAGATGCGGAGACGGAGGCCATCCCCGTCCTCCAGTCCACTGGCGAAGATGAAGTCGTCGTAGAGTTGGTCCTCGGTGAACGCGGGTGGATTGTCGGTCGGTGTGGTGCGATCCCGGTCGTCGAGAAAGGCGCCGCCCAGGGCGGACAGTTCGACTGTCAGACTTCCGAATGTGGCGGGGTTTTGTTCGAGCGTCATCGTCGAGAAACCGAATTCCGTGTCCGCGGATCCTGACTCGGGAGAGTCGGGATCGTTGAAATCAAGCCTGAGGATCGGGAGTCCGTCAGTGTCCGGCGATTCATCCGGGGTGCTGGAATCGTAGCCGACGCCTGTGAGGGCGGACGACCAGGAGGTGTCGTCGAATTCGGGATCCATCCACGTGGCATTGAGGGAGCCGTCGGCGGGAATGAACAGGCGTCCGGCGGCTTGGAGGGAGACCAGCGGAATGGGGGAGCCCTCGGGACCCGGGCCGAAGGAGATGTTCGCCCGTTGGGGCGGGAAGGCCGGGGAGAAGGCGTCGGCGATCGTTGTGCCGTCGGGTTCCACGAGCGCCAGAAACTCGCCGTCGCTGGTGAGCTGGAAGTTCGTGTGCAATTCGGCCCCGGGATTCGCGCGATCCTTGCCCGAGGCAAAGACGATCAGGAACGCACCGCCGGGCAGTTCGACGTCTGGAAACGTCCATTGGGTTAATCGGGCGGGATCGTCGGTGAGATGCCAGCCGGCGAGGCTGAGGGGAGCGGCCGTTGGATTGTGAATCTCGATCCAATCGGGCGCGTCGCCATTCTCGTCGCGCAGCAGACCGTCATTGACGGCGAGGATCTCGGAGATTCGAAACGAGGCGTCCGCGGAGGGGGCGAGGAACAGGCTGGCGAGGGTGGTGATCAGGAACCCTTTGACGATGGCTCTCGAACGGGTGCGAACAGTAAGACAAGTCTTCAAAACCGGGCGGCGAGGTGATGGGGTTGATGCTCAGGAGGGCTTCTTCCAGCAATTGGCAGGCCTTCCGCAGGCAGGGGCGGAAGCGGTCCGCGCGGATCGCGAAGGCTGGAACGATGGAAGGCACGACTTGGGCAACCCCAAAGAGCGCGTCCTGACTCGTCGCCCGCTGATTCTCCAACAATTGAAACACATGTGATTGAGGAGCCTATGCCGGGGCGCTCCACACAGTAAGGGAGCGGGGGGAATGTTAATTCCGGAGCTCCCGGCGTGTAAAGACAATCCGGGGAAGGCGCACGGCGCCCCGACTCCATCGCGCGCCCGCTGAACGTGGCGTTCAAGCGCCGAGCTGCTTTTTCAATGCGCGCCGCGCCATCCGGGTCACGTACAGGGTGACCAGGACGGTGGCCAGCAGGCCGACTCCGTATAACGCCCACTCGGTCGTCGTGCGGGAGCGTTTGCTCTCCTCGAGGGTGACGAGGGAACCGGCCAGCGAGCCAAGATAGACATACATCACGGTGCCCGGCAGCATGCCGATCCAGGATGCCAGCACGTATTCGCGCAAACTGACGCGCGTCAGGCCGAAGGCATAGTTGAGGAGCGTGAACGGAAAGACGGGCGACAGCCGGGTCAACAGGACGATCTTCCACCCTTCCTGGGACACGGCGTCGTCCAGGGCCTTGAATCTCCGGCTGCCCTCAATGCGCCTGGCGAGCCAGTCGCGCGCGAAATGGCGGCCCACGAGAAACGCGGCGGTCGCTCCGAGGGTCGCGCTGATCGAGGCGATGATGGATCCCTGCAACACACCGAAGATGGCGCCGGCGCCCACGGTGAGAAACGAACCGGGAACGAAGGCGACCGTGGAGACGATGTAAAGCGCGGCATAGGCCAGCGGTCCCCACGGTCCGAGGCCATTGATCCAAGACAGCGTCCTTTTGAGCTGTTCCTGGAGATCGAGCGCGTGGGCCACCCCCACCAACGCCACGACTGTCAGCAACACCAGGACAGGCTTGAGCCATTTCAGTCCGCCTTCCCTGCCGGTGGGTGATTCGCTCATCGTTGATCCCTGGGACTGGGAGCCCGATTAAAGAGCAGCCGTTCCACAGGGCTGATAGAAGGCCATGATCCGCCGCGGGATTCAATTCATTCCTGTCGCGCACGACTGGTCCCTCAGAGAGCCACGGACTGAGCCGATCACCGCGAAGGACCCTGTTCAGAGTGCGGATTCAGAAGGGAAAGCCGATGGAAAAATGGAGCGTGCCGGAGGGATCGTGACGGCGCGGATTCAGATTGTGGCCATACTCCAGCCGCGCCGGGCCGATGATGGTCTTCCAGCGAACGCCGCCACCGGCC
>DATKEE010000365.1:0-3233 GCA_035544555.1 Candidatus Methylomirabilota bacterium | reverse complement strand
GCCGAACACGGAAACCGCCGCGTCTCCCTCACCGAACGCGATGGCAGCGTCCGCACCGTCGTCGATTCCTTTGACGGCAAAAAACTCAACTCCCCCAACGACGTTGTGGTGATGTCCGACGGCACCTACTGGTTCACCGATCCCGATTACGGCATCCGGCAGGAACAAAAGGAACAACCGGGAAACTTCGTCTATCGCTTTGACCCCCGGAACGACACTCTCCTGCCGCTTGTCAAAGACTTCGACAAACCCAATGGCCTCTGCTTCTCACCCGATGAGAAAATCCTCTACGTCGCCGATTCCGGCCGGCCGCGCCATATCCGCGCCTTCGATATCCAGCATGACGCCACACTCGCCAATGGCCGGGTCTTCTGCGAAATCAACGCCGGTGTCCCCGACGGAATTCGATGCGACAGCGACGGCCG
Source organism: Candidatus Methylomirabilota bacterium (assembly GCA_035544555.1). Lineage (GTDB taxonomy): Bacteria > Verrucomicrobiota > Verrucomicrobiia > Limisphaerales > DATKEE01 > DATKEE01. The sequence goes on along the minus strand of DATKEE010000365.1, from coordinate 2,808 downwards.
CGTGTGGTCCAGCGCCGGCGATGGCGTCCACATCTTCGCCCCCGACGGCTCCCTCATCGGAAAAATCCTCGTGCCGGAATCACCGGCGAATCTTTGCTTCGGCGGCGCCGACGGCCGGACCCTGTTCATCACCGCGCGCAATTCCCTTTACTCCATTCCCGTGAAAGTCGAGGGAGCCGGACGTCCCCGCTAAATCTTCCCCCACTGCCCTCCCTCTCCCGACGCCGCGACGGGTGAGGGACATTTCCATTTGCGATTTGCGATCTCAAATCTCAAATCTCCAATTCCCCGCTCCCTTGTTCAGGCGGGTATGTATTCAGGCCGGATGGAAACCGCGGATTTCAGGTATGAACGCGGATGGAATCAGCACCTGATCATCTCCGCGTCGTTATCCGCGACCATCCGCGACATCCGCGATCTCTGTCGGGCTGGTAACCAACGCTCCCGGGGTTTCCAATTTGCATTTTCCATGACAGGGGGGACACTCCGTCCCATGGGACAGCAAAAAAAGCGCGTCGTCGTCCTCGGAGCGGGATTCGGCGGCCTCACTTTTTGCCAGCACTTCGACCATCCCGACGCCACCGTCACAATCGTGGACCGGCAGAACCATCACCTCTTTCAACCCCTGCTCTACCAGGTGGCCACCGCCGTCCTCTCAGCGCCCGAAATCGCGCAGCCCGTCCGATCCATTCTCTCCGACCGACCGGACATCAACGTGCTGATGGACGAGGCATTGGACGTGAACCTCGATGCCCGCACGGTGAGACTCAAGAAAACCACGCTTCCTTATGATTATCTCGTCCTCGCCCTGGGCGGCGTCACCAGTTACTTCGGCCACCCGGAATGGGAACGCTTCGCCCCGGGTCTGAAATCCCTCGATGACGCCCTGATGATCCGGCGTCGCATCCTGCTGGCGTTCGAACAGGCTGAAGCCGAAACCGACCGGACGATTCACAATCGGCTCATGACCATCGTCGTGGTGGGGGGCGGCCCGACCGGGGTGGAACTCGCCGGCGCCTTCGCCGAATTGTCGCGTCTCGTCCTCCGCCGGGATTTCCACCACATCGATCCCGCCGAAACCCGCGTCGTCCTCATCGAGGCGGGTCCCCGCCTGCTCCCACAGTTCCCACCGGAACTCTCCCAAAGCGCCCGGTTGCAACTCGAAGCGCTCGGCGTCGAAGTCCGCACCAACGATCCCGTTGAGTCCATCGAGGAACATCGTGTCCAACTCAAAGGCGAATGCATCGAGGCGGAAAACATCCTCTGGGCCGCCGGCATCGCCGCAAGCCCCCTCACGCAATCCCTCGACGTCAAACGCGACCGCGCCGGCCGTGTCATGGTCGAACCGGACCTCAGCCTCCCGCGGCATCCGGAGGTCTTCGTCGTCGGTGACATGGCCCATCTCATCGATGTGGACGGAAAACCCGTGCCGGGCGTGTCTCCCGCCGCCATGCAAATGGCGCGGCACGCCGCCAGTCAAATCGAGGACGAACTTTCGATGCCGCATCCCGAGCGGCGTCCCTTCCGATACCGGGACCGCGGCAGCATGGCGACCATCGGACGTTCCGCCGCCGTGGCCCAGATGGGACAACTCAAGTTCGCCGGCCTTCCCGCATGGCTCGCGTGGCTGTTCGTCCACCTCATCTTTCTGATCGGCTTCCGCAACAAGGTCGCCGTGTTCCTTCAATGGGCCTACGCCTACCTTACCTGCAAACGCGGCGCCCGGATCATCACCGGCCTGACCGCGGACAACAAACCTCCCTGTCCTTGAACGGACACACGCAACCCGCCCGGTCCTTTCCCTGGTGCTTAACGTGACCACCCGCTCGTATTACGAACCCGGAACCCGCCGCGCCGAACGCGTTGGCACCCTCTTTGATCGCATCGCCTCCCGCTACGACCTCATCAATGACATCCAAAGCCTTGGCCTCCACCGTCTCTGGAAACGCCGATTGATCCGCCTCGCCACACGGTCTCCGGGTGGTCCCTCCCTCAACCCACGCTCAGACCCGGCTCCCACGGTTACCGCGTGGGGAGAGGGATTGAGGGAGAGGGACCTTGCGCTCGACGTTTGTTGCGGCACCGGCGATATCGCCTGCTCACTCGCGGCCCACGGCGCCCGCGTCGTCAGCCTCGACTTCAGCGCTCCCATGCTCGCCATCGCCCAACAACGCGTCAGATCCGAATCCCAACCGGGCCAGGTCCATCTCGTCCGGGGCGACGCGCTCCGGCTTCCATTCCCTGACAATCGATTCGACGTCGTCACCATCGGCTACGGGCTCCGCAACCTGGCATCCTGCCAAGCCGGACTGCGCGAACTCCTGCGCGTGCTGCGACCCCGCGGCCGCCTGCTCATCCTCGACTTCGGCAAGCCGGACAATCCCGTCTGGCGTTCCCTCTACTTCGGTTACCTCCGTGTTGTGGTGCCCTTGTTCGGCCTGCTGTTCTGCGGTGATTACCAGGCTTACGCCTACATTCTTGAATCCTTGAAGCACTACCCGGGACAACGCGGCGTGGAAACCGAACTCCGCAACCTCGGCTGCGCCAACATCCACACCTTCCACCTCCTCGGCGGTGTCATGGGCATTAACACCGCCGAAAAACCATCGGCCGAACCGCGTCCGTGACCGACCGGGCACACGCGCGCGATAACCGGATGCGCCTCCCGAACCCGGCGACGTTTTGGAGTGCGGCGATGCAGCGCGAGCGGATTCACCGCTTTCCGAGCGGGGGGGGAGGTGGTGCGCTGGATGAAGGTCCGTCCGGCATCCGAAAGCGGTAGAGGGATTCGCCCACAACCGCACTCCA
>DATKEE010000364.1:0-7304 GCA_035544555.1 Candidatus Methylomirabilota bacterium | reverse complement strand
TGGCGGGCGCGGAGTTCGCGGGCGCGGGCGGCGAGTTCGGAGTAGCGGGTTTCCATCGGTTCGCGCCGGGACTGAATGCGATCCAATTCGGCGGAGACTTCGCGGCCTTCGTCCCGGGCTTGCTCGAGTTCGCTTTGGCGGAGCCGGAGTTCCTCGAGTTGACGATTGATGGCGCCAATCTCGACCTTCTCGATTTCCTGGATGGTTTCACGGCGTTCAGCCGCCTCCCTGATCAACTGGTCCAGGGTGGGTTGAAACTCCGAAGCCGCGGCCGGGATGGGAGAGGCGCCGCCGCGGGCGACAGAGACCGGCCGGCCGACTGCGGGACCGTATTCCATGCGGTCGATGCGGAAGACGTCGGCGGGTTGGCTGATCGAGTCGATTTGATCGGCGTCCACATATTTGAAAGCCAGGCCGTAAACGTCCTTGTTGCCGACGAAGAGCTGCCATTCCATGTCCGGTTCCGGATCGGGCTGGCCGGCTTCGGGATCGAGGCGGCGGGTGGTCTTTTGTTGCACCTTGACGACTTCGCCGCCGAAGGTGAAGGAGTCCTGCAAGGCGTCCGGGCTGCCGGGGACGAGCTGGATTTCGACGACCTTGCGTGGCCAGAAGGCGGCGGTGCCCTTGACGAGCACGAGGCCCAGGAGGAGGAAGATCATCACGAGGCCGACGACGAGGCCCATGCCGGTGAGCCAGACGAAGGGTTCTCCCTGGGCGGAGGTCAGGCGCGGGCGGGATCGGTGGAGGGGGGAGGCCATTGGCTCAGACCAGTTTGTATTTCTCCCGCAGGCGCTGGCGGAGCACCTCGGCGAGGGTGTTGACCAGGAAGGTCATGATGAAGAGGACCATGGCGCCGAGGAACAGCGTGCGGTAGAGCGTGCCGTGATGGGGCGCCTCGGGCAATTCGACGGCGATGTTGGCGGACAGTGTTCGCATGCCGGAAAAGATGTTGAGGTCCATGATGGGGGTGTTGCCTGTGGCCATGACGACGATCATGGTTTCGCCGACGGCTCGTCCGAGGCCGATCATGAGGGCGGAGAAGATGCCCGCGGAGGCGGTGGGGACGATGACGCGCAGGGCGGTCTGCCATCGGCTGGCGCCCAGGGCGAGCGAACCGCTGCGGAGGGTGGCCGGGACATTGGAGAGGGAATCCTCGGAGATGGTGAAGATGATGGGGATGACGGCGAAGCCCATGGCGAAGCCGACAACGAGGGAGTTGCGTTGCTCGAAGTCGGCACCCGTCACCGCGGGCCACCAACGGCGGAAGTCGGCATGGAGTTCACCGCTGACCGGATCGCGGACGACGAAAAGGATCGCTTCGAGCGCGGGGCCCAATTGCCAGCAGATCCAGGCGAGCAGCAGGAAGAGGGGGGTGAAGTACAGGAATTCCTGGCCGGGCTTGATGAGAACGCGGAGGCGGACGGGGAGCAGGGACCAGACCCATCCAAACACCATGGCGGCGACGGGGATGCCGGCGCACATGAGCAGGAGTGAAGGGACACGCGTTTCAAGGAGGGGAGCGAGCCAGAGGGCGGCGAGGAAACCCAGCACGACGGAGGGGAGTGAGGCCATGATTTCCATGAGCGGTTTGATCCAGACGCGGAAGTGGGGGTGGGCGAACTGGGAGGTGTAGATCGCGGCGAGCAGGGCAACCGGGACCGCGAAAAGCATCGCGTAGAGAGTTCCCTTGAGCGTTCCGAGGATCAATGGAACGAGGGAGAGCTTCGGTTCGAAATCATCGGATCCGCCGGTGGACTGCCATTCGTACTTGGGTTGGGACGCGCCCTCGTACCACATCCTGCCGAACATCGCGCGGGCGCCGGCCTCGGGATGAGGATCTTGAAGACTGAGAACGTGCAGCCTTTCGTTTTCGTCGAGCAGGACGATGCGATCATATTTCCCACTGAGCCGGGCCAGTTGGACAGGATAGGGCATTGTGGCTTCCCAGCGGATGTCCTCGGTGGTCCCGTATCGGAGGCTGACCCGGTTTTCATGGCCGATGAGAAAGGCCTTGTTTCGGAGGCTGGGTGAATAGAAACCGGCGCCACCCTGGAGGGAGGGGAAGGTTTTCGTCAGGCCGAACTGACGGTCGTTGCCCTCCGGGGGAATGAAGAGACTGTAAAGCCGGTTTTCCCCGTCGGGATTGGTGAGCACAAGTGTCACGTCGCCGAGGAGATACTCCATGGACGCCACGTTCGCGTCGGGCAGGAATTCGAAGGGACGAAAGCGCTGGCGCAGTGTGATGTCATCGCCGCTGCGGACCAGATAGAAGACCTCTCCCTGGTCGTTCGCGACGGTGATGCCGTCGGCTTTTTGGTTGACGAGGAGGAGGCGGGGATTTCCGTCGATCAGAGGGGTGAGGTCATAGGTCTGGCGGACACTGATTTCTCCGGCGCCAAAGAGGGTTCGTTCCTGGAACAGAGTGGCGGCATGGAGCTCGCGGCGGCCGTTGACGTCCTGAATGGCGGCGGCGAGTTTGAATTCACTGCTGTCCCCATAAGCGATTGCAATCAACGGATGGTTGGTTTGACCGAGGGACAGGAAGGGGCCGGCTTTGGCGGAGGCGTGAATCGCGCGAGTACCATCCGAGAACCGCGCTTCATATTGAAGATCCACCACCGAAAACAAACCGTCCGCGGTTCCGAAGATGAACTCCTGACGTTCGGGTTGGTAAGCCGTTGCCGTGATGGTCCGGTCGCTGTCGAAACCGGGATCCAGGCGGATGACGGCGTCATTTTGGGTGAGATTGACCGCGGTGAGAAGGCCGTTTGAATCGACGAGGACCGGGTGTTCGGAGTATTCGTCGATGGCCAGCAGGCGATAATCGCCCGGGGGAAGTTGAACGGATCTCAATTCCTCAACCCGGGCGTGCCGGAACAGGGGAATGACCTGCCAGAGAATGAAGAGAAAAATGCCAAGCACGGCGACAATGACCGCGACGCCGCCGACCTTGATGAAGTGGGTCATGAACCGATCCACCAGGAGGGTGGAGCGGGCGGTGATGAATCGGCGCGGCGACGGTTTGTCCGGTCGTTTGGCGGGAGGCTGTGCAGGCATCGCGGGTGAGTTGAGGCGGGGCAGGACAGGCCGATGGCGGCGGGTTCCGCCGCCATCGGCGCGAATGAGTGATTATTATTTTCCGGTGACTTTGGCGGCTTCCTCTTCGGCCGCGGTGGCGGGAAGCGGAAAGTATCCGTCCTTGACCACGACCTCCTGCCCCGGGCGTGATTCGACGAAGCGGATGAATTCAGCGGTGAGCTTGTCGAGAGGCTGGCCGGGCTTCTTGTTGACGTAGATGTAGAGGAACCGGGCGAGAGGGTACTTCCCACTGAGCGCATTCGCGGCGCTGGCCTCATAGGGCTTTCCATCCGCGATGACGAGCGGTACCGCGCGGACGCCGGAGGTCATGTAGCCGATGCCCGAATACCCGACCCCGCCCAGGTCGCTGGAGATTCCCTGGACGACCGAGGAGGAGCCGGGCTGTTCCTTGACGGTGGGCTTGAAGTCACCTCCGCGGAGCGCGACGTCCTTGAAGAATCCGTAGGTGCCGGAGGCGCTGTTGCGGCCATAGAGACTGAGGGCGCGATTGGCCCATTCACCGGTGAGGCCGAGGTCGCCCCACTTTTCAATCCTGGGTCCGCCGGCCTTGAGAGTGCTGGAGAAGATGCTGTCCGCCTGGGGCATCGTGAGGGAAGGAACGGGGTTGTCCTTGTGCACGTAAACCGCGAGGGCATCGATGGCCACCTTGATCTCGGTCGGTTTGTAGCCGTACTTCTTTTCGAACGCGTCGATTTCGGTGCCCTTCATGGCGCGACTCATGGGTCCGAGCTGGGCGGTACCCTCGATCAGGGCGGGGGGCGCGGTGGAGGAGCCTTTGCCCTCGATCTGGATTTTGACATTGGGATAGACCGCCTGAAAACCTTCGGCCCAGAGGGTCATGAGGTTGTTCAGGGTGTCCGATCCAATCGAGTTGAGATTTCCCGACACGCCGCTGACGCGTTCGTATTCGGGAAGTGCCGGGTCAACCTTGCCGGCCTGTGCCGAGGCGTCGCGCCCATTGAACAGGGCGCCCACGACGACGGCCGTGAGGAGAATGGATTTCCGCAGGATGGATGTTTTCATATCGCAGGCTATGTAGGTTCTTTTCGTCGGGAATTCACTGAAAGTTTTGTTACGTTTACGTGGCGAAATCAGAACTTCCAGGTGAGGTCGAGTTGGAGGAGTTGATAGTCATTCAGTTCGGTGAAGCCCGAGCCGCCGATGTCTCCGCCGCCCAGTACGGGCAGGTCATCGTCGGCGCGATCCGCGTAGGCGTAGCTCACGTGGGCGCCGATGTTGTCGGTGATCGCGTAACTGAGTCCGATGCCGATGCCCTCCATGTTGAGGCGGCTGTCGAAGTAGTCGGAATCCACGAGGTTGGGGTCCAGCGCGAAGAGTTCCGAGCGCTGCCAGAAGGCGCGGGCCTCCCAGCCTCCCTTCTTTTTTGCCTGGCCGACGCCCACGCCGATCTGCCAGGCCTTGTTCTGATCGTCACTCCCGGCGAAACCGGCGGCGGTGGCGCGATCGTCGGCGTTGAGGTTGATGGCAAAGTCCCCGAACAGGCGGACGGGAAGATCCAGCAGGCGTCCGGTCAATTCGAAGGGCACCTCGACGATCATGAGATCGTTGATTCCGGTCACGTTGCCGGCACCGAACGGACCGCCGTAATCGCCGGTGCCGGTATAGTTGTAGAGGGTCGGCGCCAGACGCGCGGCCAGGGTGTCATTGATCTGGTATTTCGCGCCCGTCTGCCAGGCGAGGAGGAAGGCATCGGTGCGTGTGCCGCCGGCGCCGAAAGGGTTCTCGGGATTGACGTCGTCGTAGAGCCATTGTCCGAGTGTCGCGAAGACCTCCACATCACCGAATTTGTGGCGGAACCGCTCGACGGCGCCTTCGGGATTGATGTCACCGTCCCAGACCATGGAGGAGGTGATCAACGGATTCGCCACGCGGCCGACCTCGATGCCGGCCCAGTCGAGACCGCGCCAGCCGAGGTAGAGCTGGCCGACGTGAATGCGGTCGTTCTCTTTGTTCGAGGGGGCGCCGCCATCGTCACCGAAGGTCACGTTGGTTGAACGGCTGCTGCTGCTGGTTTCGAGGCGGAGGCCGTAGTAAAAATCGTCCCGGTAATCCCCCTTGACCCCGAAGCGCAGGCGGTAACGGAAGCGTTCGCGGGAGAAGGTGTCGCTGGCGTCGTCCTGGCCTTCGCGCAATTCGTAGCGCAACCGGGCGTCGCCGAAAAACTCAAGGCTTCCGAGCGCGGTGTTGACCTTCCATTGCGTCGGCTCGGGAGTGGGTTCGACAACCTCGGCTCGGATGTCCTCGGCTTCCTGCTGGGTGAGGATGCCCTTTTTGACCAGGGCATCGAGCAGTGGATCGTCGGATTGAGCGTGAGCCGGGAGGACGCATGAGAGGCTGGCGGCCATGCCGGCGGTGAGGGCGGTGGATCGGAATGGGGAGGGTTTCATGATGGATGGTTTGTGTGACAGTCGGGTGGAGACTATGTCGGACGAGTGACAGAATGATGGCCGCCATGTGACAAATAGGTGACGATCAGGCGGTCGGGCGCACGGTATCGAATGCATATCCGGGAGTCGATGGGTGAGCGCCATTGCGCTTGCGCCGGTGGAAATCGCGCTTCTATACTGCGCCTCCGTCGTTTTGGAACCACCTATGAGCACGAGTCCCCTGCATGTTGCGGTCACCGGCGCGGCCGGGCAGATTGGTTACGCCCTGCTTTTTCGCATCGCGTCCGGGGCGATGTTCGGGCCGGACCGGCCGGTGGTGCTGCATTTGATCGAGATCGAGCAGGCATTGCCGGCGTTGCAGGGGGTGGTGATGGAGTTGGAGGACTGCGCGTTCCCGTTGTTGAAGGGCGTGGTGCCGACGGCGAATCTGGACGAGGGGTTCCGGGGTGTGAACTGGGCGTTGCTGGTCGGGAGCGTGCCGCGGAAGCAGGGAATGGAGCGGAAGGATCTTCTGGGGATCAATGGCCGGATCTTTGTCGGCCAGGGACAGGCCATCGCAAAGAACGCGGCGGCCGACGCGCGCGTGCTGGTGGTGGGCAATCCGTGCAACACCAATTGCCTGATCGCCATGAACAACGCGCGGGACGTTCCGGCGGACCGGTGGTTCGCGATGACGCGTCTGGACGAGAACCGGGCGAAGAGCCAGTTGGCGAAGAAGGCGGGAGTGGACATCACCGAAGTGGACCGGGTGGCCATCTGGGGCAATCATTCGTCCACGCAGTATCCGGATTTTTACAATGCCCGCATCGGGGGCAAACCCGCGACCGAAGCGATTCCGGACCGGTCCTGGCTGGAGGAGGGGTTTATCGCGACCGTGCAGCAGCGGGGGGCCGCGATCATCAAGGCGCGGGGGGCCTCGAGCGCGGCCAGCGCGGCGAACGCGGTGGTGGACAGCGTGCGATCCATCGTGGAACCCACTCCCGGGGATGACTGGCACAGCGTGTGTGTCTGTTCGGAGGGCAGCTATGACATCGAGCCGGGGTTGATCTGTTCGTTTCCGGTGCGCAGTGACGGAAGGAAATTGAGCGTGGTCGAGGGGGTGGCTGTGAATGAATTCAGCCGGGCGAAGATCGATGCCAGCGTGGGGGAATTGAAGGAGGAAAAGGCGCTGGTGAGCGAATTGCTGCCGAAGAGTTGAAGTGTCTGACGGTGGCGGCGCGGGTCGTGGCGATGTGAGTCCGTTGGACAGCGGGGAGGAATGGAACGACGGCCGCGGGTCCGGCTGGATTTTCCAATGAGGAAAGCTATGTTGGCCGGTGCGGCGACGAGTGAGCGGTGAGACGAAGGTTGAGCATGGAAACGTATTTTAATTTTCCCAAGGCTGAAGAGGGTTCTTCAGAGAAACTGATTTACGATCTGCGCATTCTCATGCGCGACATGGAGGACTTCGCCCGCGATGCCGGCGGGAAGCTCACCCACCGATCCAGAAAGGAACTGGGACAGGCGCTGGAACGCATCAAGGGCGCGTGCCGCTCGATCGAGAACGAAACGGCCACCTGGATGCGCTCGACCGACCGCACCATCCGGCATCATCCGTATCAGGCGGTGGGAGCCGCGCTGGCTCTGGGGATCGTGGTGGGGCTGATCTCCCGCCGCTGAAGAACGGGCCTCTGCCGGCGGCTGTGGGGCCGGTGGGGCACTCGTGCGGGGGGGTGGATTTCCGGGGATTCCCCATGGGACGGATGGGGCCGAAGGGACCGATGGGACGGATGGATCTCATGCAGAATCTTGCCTCGA